>CANMXH010000131.1 GCA_947501315.1 Caulobacteraceae bacterium
ACGAGGCCAGCAGGTCGGCCGTCATGTCCGAGCCCGGATAGACCGGCAGGGTCACCCCCCGCAGTCGCGCCAGATGGCTGAGGATACGGCTGTCGCAAACCTTCAGATCCGCCTCGGCATAGATCTCGCGCGCCACCCGGCCGTCCATCAGCTTGATCACATGATCGACATTGGGCGTTACCACATAGCCATAGGCTCCCCGCGCCATGCCGATCACCCGGGCCAGCATCTGCGGCTGGTCGCCGTCGGCAAAATCGAGGGTCATGAAGCGGGCCATGGGGACAAACTACTCCCGTCCCGGTCAACGCCCGGTTACGATGGCCGCATGTTCCTGACCCTTCTTTCGCTGCTGTCCGCCCAGCCCGCCCAGCCGCCGCACCGGTTCGTCTTCCTCGGTGCCGACCGGTTCGCCCACTATGCCGACCTGGCCAGCCTTCAGCCGGAGGGGTCCGGCGGCCGCATCCGGGTGTTTCAGGTGGTCGCCCCCGACTTCCGCGCCGCCGGCGCAGCATACTGGGGCGGCTGGTCATGGTGGTCATTCGACTGCAGCGCAGACGGCAAGGTCGACCGGCTGGATTTCGCGGCCGTGCGCGAAGGCGGCGCGGAGGGGCCGGCCACGCCCGACGATGCGCCGCCCCGGACGGCGGAGCAGGGCAGCAAAGCCTTTGAGATGCTGGTCGCCGCCTGCAATCCCGATGACTACGACATCGACGCCGTGACGCTTGAGGAGGCGGTGGCCCATGGCCGGGCCAATCTGGCGGCTGTGGATTAGCCTTGTCATCCCCGACGCCGCGAAGCGGTGATCGGGGACGCTTGAGCGCACGCACTGCGCACTCCCGGAAGCTGCGCATGCAGCTATCCGGGAGACAGCCAGCCGCCGACCGTCTCCCGGATAATCGCCCTGCGATTTCCGGGAGGCCACATCAAATGCGCCAACCGTCCCGGCTCTTCCCCCGGCCTTCGCCGGGGTTCGGCCGGGATGACAAGCTGCAGACTAAACCACAGCCGCCTCAACCATATCCGCCAGTTCCACGGTCGCGTCCGGCAGGGCCGCCGACCGAGCGCCCGCGCTCATGGCCGCCAGCCGCGCGGGATCGGACAACAGCGCCAGCAGCGCCGCCGTCAGACGCTCGACCGTCGCCTCATCCTCCAGCACCACCTCTGCCCCGCCCGCCTCGACAAGGCTCAGGGCATTGAAGCGCTGGTGGTCGTCCATGGCGATCTTCAGCGGGATCAGCAGCGACGGCAGGGCCGCCACCGCCAGCTCCGAACAGGTCGAGGCTCCCGCCCGGCCAATCACCAGATGCGTCGTCGTCAGCCGCCGCGCCATGTCACCGAAGAAGGGCGCCACCTCGGCCTCGATCCCGGCGGCGGCATAGATGGCCCGCGCCGTCTCCAGCATCTCGGGCCGCGACTGCTGCTGCACCCGCAACCGCTTGCGCAGGGGGGCCGGCAAGGCGGCCAAGGCCTGCGGCACCGCCTCGGACAGGATACGCGCGCCCTGGCTGCCGCCGGTGACCAGCACATGGATCGGCCCGCGCGCCTTCGGGGCGGCATAAGGCCGGTCGAACAGGGTGCGGATGTCCGGCCGCACCGGATTGCCGATCAGGCTGACGCGCGCCTCGACGCCGGACGGCACCAGCCGCAGGTTCGGGAAGGACGCCGCCACCGCGCCGACATAGGGGCTGAGCCAGCGGTTGGTCCGCCCCAGCACCGAATTCTGCTCATGCAACAACGTCGGTCGCCCCTGGCTCAGCGCCGCCAGAAGAGCCGGGGCCGAGGGATAGCCGCCGAAGCCCACCACCACCGCCGCATCCAGCCGCTTCAGGGCCGATCGCGCCTTGAACAGGCCGCGTGCAATTGCCACGCCCGCCTTGGCCATGCCGACCGGTCCGCGCCCGGTGGCGGCGTCCAGCGCGATCCTTTCCTCGGCCGGAAAGGCCTGGGCATAGGCCTCGCCCCGGTGATCGGTGGCCAGCACGATCCGCCAGCCGCGCCGCGTCAGCTCGCGTGCCAGCGCCTCGGCCGGAAACATATGCCCGCCGGTACCCCCGGCGGCGACGACGCAGACTTTTGATGCCATTCGCTGTGTTTGCCCGATGGCGCGCCGGCTCGCCACCCCTCCCGCTATCGTCATTCCGGCGAAGGCCGGAACCCAGCGGCGCCGAAGGCGATCTGTTCACGCACCGTGCCCGCGACAGCTTCGCGCTCGCGCGCGCCGCTGGGTTCCGGGCCTCCGCTACGCTTCGCCCGGAATGACGATAGCAGTGAGGTTAAGGCAAGATCCGCCCGCGATCCGGCAGGCTGGTCCCCGGCTCATAGGCCCCGGGTCGGCGGCGGGTCAGGGCCAGCGCCAGCCCCATGGTCAGCCCCATGGCCAGCATCGACGAGCCGCCATAGCTGATGAAGGGCAGGGTCATCCCCTTGGTCGGGATCAGGTTCAGGTTCACCGCGATATTGATACAGGCCTGCAGGCCGATCAGCATGAACAGGCCCGCCGCGGCGGTCTGTTCGAACGGATCCGTCAACTTCATCGCCCTGCGCATGCCGCGCACCACGATGAAGGCATAGAGGGCGATCATGACCAGCGACAGAATGAGCCCGAACTCCTCGGCCCCGACCGAATAGATGAAGTCGGTATGCAGGTCGGGGACGTGGCGTTTCATCACCCCCTCGCCGACCCCGCGCCCGACCAGACCCCCGGCGCGGATGGCCTCGGAGGCACGGTCAATCTGGTGGGTATCGGCGGTCTCGGGCGAGAAGAAGCGGCTCAGCCGGTCACGCATGTGGCTGAAAGCGAAATACAGGCCCACGACCCCGCCCGCCCCCGCCGCCGCCAGGGCCGCCACCCATTTCAGCGGCACCCCGGCCATGAAGAAGACGGCCATGAAGGTGGTGGTGATCAGCAGGGTCTGGCCGATGTCGGGCTGGATCAGCAACAGGCCGACCGTCAGGGCCCAGGTCCCGAAGGCGATGGAGACGCCCGGCACCCCTTGCGCCTTCTGGGCCTCGGAGAACATCCAGGCGGCAAAGACGATCAGGCCCGGCTTGGCGAATTCCGAGGGCTGCAGGCTGAACGGCCCCAGGTTCACCCAGCGCGCGGCCCCCTTCACCTCATTGCCGATGAACGGCAGGGCAGCCATGACCACGATGGCACCGAGCAGGGCCAGAAGGGCGATCCGGCGCACGCCGCGCGGCGACAGCAGGGACGCCAGCAGCATGGCCACCGTCCCGCCCGCAGCCCAGACGATCATCCGCCAGGAATAGTGGAACGGGTCCGAGATCGACTCATCGGCGAGGATGGCGGCCGGGCTGGAGGCAAAACTGAGCGCCACGCCGAGCCCGACCAGGGTCAGGGCCGCCGCCAGCAGGCCGCGATCGATCGTCCAGAACCATTTGGCGATGGCGCTCTGGTCGTTGCGCGAAAAGGCGGGGCTGTAGTTGTGCGCGGTCATGGTTCGCTAACCATGCCCTGAAGGGGTAGCGCCGAGGTTAAGGACAGCGGCGCGAAACGCCTCACCCCGCGCCTCAAAGTCCGGATACTGGTCGAAACTGGCGGCGGCGGGGCTGAGCAGCACCACCGCCTCCCGCCCCGTGGCGGCGGCAGCCTCAGCGGCGGCCTGCACGGCCGAGGCCATGTCGCCGCTGATCCGGTGCGGGGTGTCGCCCAGCCGCGCCGCGAACGGCCCGGCGGACTCGCCGATCAGAAAGGCCTCGACCACACGCGGGAACAGGTCCTCCAACTCGTCGATCCCGCCCGCCTTGGCCCGCCCGCCGACGATCCAGAAGCTGCGCTCATAGGACGACAGCGCCTGCCGTGCTGCATCGGCATTGGTGGCCTTGGAGTCGTTGATGAAGCGGACGCGGCCGAGCGTGGCGACGTGCTCCATTCGGTGGGCGAGGCCCGGGAAGGTCATCAGGCCTTCGACGGCCGCGTCATGCGGGACGCCCACGGCGCGGGCGGCGGCATAGGCGAAGGCAGCGTTCTGGGCGTTGTGCCGACCGGGGAGTGAGCGGGCCAGGGAAAGATCGATCGTCTCGCCATCCGCTCTCAGCCGCCGGTCCGGGACGCTGATGTCCGCGGGCGTTCCGTTTGTCGAAACGGTACGGGAACCAACCACGGTGGCGGCGATGCGCTTGCCCCAGTCGTCATCCACGCCGACGAGGGACAGGCCCGCATGGGTGAAAATCCGCGCCTTGGCGGCCACATACCCCTCCATCCCGCCATGCCGGTCCAGATGGTCGGGGCTGATGTTTGTCAGGATGGCCACGTCGGGCGCAAAGCCGGTCGTCAGGTCCAGCTGATAGCTCGACACCTCGATCACATAGACCCCGACCTCGGCCGGCGCCGGCAGGGCGAGCACCCCGATGCCGATGTTGCCGCCGACGGCGACCTTCAGCCCGGCCTGTTTCAGCACCCAGCCGATCAGGGCGGTGGTGGTCGACTTCCCGTTCGTGCCGGTGATGGCGATGACCTTCGGCCGCACCGTCGCGGGCATCCGGGCCATGGCGCGGGCGAACAGCTCGATGTCGCCGATGATCTCGACCGACGCCGCTCTCGCCCTGTCGACGGTCCAGTGCGGTTTGGGGTGGGTCAGGGGCGCGCCGGGGGACAGGACCAGGGCCGCGAACTGCGACCAGTCGGCCCGGCCAAGGTCCTCGACCGCGAAGCCCTCGGCCTCGGCCTGCATCCGCCCCGAGACGCTGTCATCCCAAAGGATGGGGATGGCACCCCCGGCGTGCAGCGCACGCGCCGCCGTAATCCCCGACCGCCCCAGGCCGAAGACCGCGACACGCCGCCCCTCGAAACCGGGGACCGCGATCATCTAGCGCAGCTTCAGCGTGGCCAAGCCAATCAGGGCCAGCATGGCCGAGACGATCCAGAAGCGGATCACCACCGTCGATTCCGGCCAGCCCATCTTCTCGAAATGGTGGTGGATCGGGGCCATCAGGAAGATGCGCTTCCCGGTGGCCTTGAAATAGGCGACCTGGATCATGACCGAGGCGGCCTCGATGACGAACAGGCCGCCGACGATGCCCAGCACCAGTTCGTGCTTGGTGGCCACGGCGATGGCGCCCAGGGCGCCGCCCAGGGCCAGCGAACCGGTGTCACCCATGAAGATCTTGGCGGGCGGGGCATTGTACCAGAGGAAGCCGGTGCCCCCACCGATGATGGCCGCCGTGAAGATCGCCAGCTCCCCCGCGCCCGGCACATGGTGGACGCCGAGATAGTCCGAGAAGATGAAATTGCCGACCAGATAGCTGATGATGCCGAAGGCCCCGGCCGCCATCATCACCGGCACGATCGCCAGGCCGTCGAGGCCGTCGGTCAGGTTCACGGCGTTGGAAAAGCCGACCATGGTGAAGGCGGCGAACAGGACATAGAACCAGCCGATATTCAGCAGCACAGCCTTGAAGAAGGGGAAGGCGATCGAGGTCTCGAGGTTCGGCGAGGTCGGCGAGGCCTTCATCCAGATCACCGTCAGGATGCCGGCGATAACCGAGATGATCACCTGGGCCAGCAGCTTCTGTTTCGAGGTCAGCCCGGCCGAGGTCTGTTTCGACACCTTGGCATAGTCGTCGACGAAGCCCAGCAGGCCGAAGGCCGCGGTCACCCCGGAGACGATCCAGATATAGGGATTGGTGAGGTCACCCCACAGGAAGACCGCCACCGCGATACCCGCCAGGATCATCAGCCCGCCCATGGTCGGGGTGCCGACCTTGGACAGATGCGAGACCGGGCCGTCGGCGCGGATCGGCTGGCCCTTGCCCTGTTTGACCCGCATCCAGGCGATGAAACGGCTGCCCATGGCAACGGCGACGATCATGGCCGTGGCCATGGCCAGCGCCACCCGTACCGTCTGGTACTGGACCAGATTGAGCAGGGGATAGTCCTGCGCGATGTCGGCGTAGTGGAGATAGAGCAGGTAGAACATTTTGCTTCCCTATCGCTCCGCGCGCGGCGCGTCGCTGCTTGAGGGGGTGCCCAGCGCGGCCAGGGCCTTTGCCACCAGCGACGCCTTCGATCCGTTGGAACCCTTGACCATGACGATGTCGCCCTGGCCCACCAGCATGGCCGCCTCGGCGGCCAGTTCGGCGGCGGTCTCGCGCCACAGGCCCTGACGGGAGCCGGGCAGGTCGTCATACAGTCGCTTCATCTCCGGTCCGGCCGCGTGGACCAGATCCAGCCCCGCCGCCTCGATCGGCCCGGCCAGACCCTCGTGCAGGGCCTCGGACTGATCGCCCAGCTCCAGCATGTCGGTCAGGACCACGACCCGACGCCCGCCCGTAGCCGGCAGCGGCCGCGCGCCGAGGCTGCGGAAGCCCGCCGCCATCGACAGCGGATTGGCGTTGTAGCTCTCGTCGATCAGGGTGAAAGCCCCGCCGGGTGCGTTCACGATCAGCGTCTGCCCCCGCCCCGCCAGTGG
>CANMXH010000132.1 GCA_947501315.1 Caulobacteraceae bacterium
CGAGCCGGGTGTTCCGGCGGCCTTAGCCGGCCGTCCTAACCCGCCGCGAACTCGCTGAGCGCATCGATCACCGCGCGGTTCTGGTCTTCCGTGCCCACGGTGATCCGCAGGCAATCCGGAAGGCCGTAGCCGCCGACGGGGCGGACGATAATGCCCTTGGAGTTCAGATAGTCATTGGCCGCCGCGGCGTTGCGGGTCGCGTCAGGGAAGCGGACGAGGACGAAGTTTCCGGCCGAGGGGAAGACGTCGAAGCCGAAGCCCTTGATGGCCTGGGTCAGGCGCGGGCGCCAGGCGTGGACGAGGTCGCGCGAGGCCTTCTGGTGCGCGGCATCGCCGAGGGCGGCGACGGCGGCCTCGATGCCGGGGACCGAGACGTTGAACGGCAGGCGGATGCGGTCGACCGCCTCGCAGACCTTGAGCGGCGCATAGCCGAAGCCGATGCGCAGGCCGCCGAGGCCGTGGATCTTGGAGAAGGTGCGGGTGACGATGATGTTGTCGCTGTCGCGGGCCAGGGGGAAGCTGGTCTCCCAGTCCGGCTCGGCGACGAATTCGGCATAGGCCTCGTCGATGACCAGCAGGATGTGCGGCGGCAGGGCCGCGTGCAGGCGGCGGATTTCCTCGGCCGTATTGTAGCTGCCGGTCGGGTTGGACGGGCTGGAGACATAGACGATGCGGGTGCGGTCATCGACCTCGGCCAGGATGGCCTCGGGCGTCAGGCGGAAGTCGGGTTCGGGGGCCAGTTTGACCGAGGCCTGGTTGGCGAGAGCGCTGATGCGATAGGCCAGGAAGCCGTATTTGCCGCTGACGATATTGTCGCCGGCCGTCAGATAGGTCTGGTTCAGCAGGGCGAAGACCTCGTCCGAGCCATTGCCGAAAATCAGCCGCTCGGGCTCCAGTCCATGGTGTTCCGCCACGGCGTCGCGCAGCTTCATCGCCCGGCCGTCCGGGTACATATGGATATGGCCGACAGCGGCGGCATAGGCCTCGCGGGCCTTCCCGCCGGCGCCGAGGGCATTCTCGTTGGACGACAGCTTCATAGGCTCGGCCACGCCCTCGATGCGCGACTTGCCGCCGACATAGGGGGCGATGTCGAGGATGCCGGGCTTGGCCACGGGAGCGTTTTGCGGGGCGTCGGTCATGGGCGCTTTCAGAACTGGGGGGCGGCGCCGATGACGCCGGAGAGGCTGCCGGGCGCGGATGCAAGCCGCCCGTCCTCTGCCTGCACATAGCCCGCGAGCATGAACAGCTTCAAGCCGCCCGCCGCGATCAAGGGGCTGGCGGCAAGGCCGGTGGCTGCGAGGGTCTCGATGATGCGGGCGTCGGAAGCCTGGCTGTCGGTCGCCCAGAAGGTGCGGTCGTCGCCGGTCGGGCCGGGCTCGGTCCGTTGGATCATCAGGGCGCGGGGCAGGCTGTGGCGGTCGTCGGGCAGGGCGGCGACAACGCGCAGCGCGGGCTCGGCCAGCAGCCGCCCCCACCAGGCCTTGCCCGGGGTCAGGTCCAGCAGGGCGCGCGATCCCTCGCGGACGGCGGCAAGGGCCTGCTCCGGCTCGGCGGCCATGCGGGCGGTCAGGCCGAAGCGGTCGGCGGCGAGGGTCTGGCTTGTAGCTCCCCAGACGACCAGCGGCGCGCCGGTCGCTGCATCGATACGGCCCAGAACCGCACGCACCGCGGAGGCCGCGGCCGGTGACAGATCCTTCAGCAGGTCGCGCAAGGCGATGGCGTCGGCGTCCGGCGAGGGCCGGGGGCCGGCGGTGATCCGCAGACGGACCGCCACCGCCACCGCCCGATCGAGCGCCAGCCGTTCGGCGTCGGCCTGCGGCTCGTCCAGGAGCTTGGCGGGCATCAGAACAGCCGCGGTGCCGGGGCCAGTGGGAAGGGCCCCAGCCAGGTGCGGCCGTCGCGGAACTGGATAACCAGATCGACGGGCCGCTCGCCCGCCGCAGCCGTGGCGGCGACGGCACCCGCCGCGCCCATGCGGTTGACCGCCCCGGATTGCGAGCGAGCCAGGCCGGCGATGACGGCCACCGGCTTTTCGGCGGTCACGGCGAGCGACCCCTGCAGCCGTCCGTCGGCCCGGGCCGAGAGGGTTTCGCTGGAAATCAGGGCGGTGCTGTCCCCGGCCTTCAACCGGCCCCGCACGGCGGTGAACCGTCCGCCCGCCGCGGTCCAGGCGGTGAAGACGCCCGCTGAATCCATGCCCTGCAGGCGGCTGGCCCCGACGATCGTGCCCTCGACATCGGCGCTGAGCCGGCCTTGTCCGGTCGCACTCTCGACCGGCCCGCCGGGACGGCCGCGCGCGTCGATGAGACGGAACAACACATCCAGTTCGTCCGTGGAGGCCAGGCCGTCGGTCAGATGCGGCCGGGTCTCCAACTGGATCCGCTCGGCCGAGGCGATGGGGAAGGGCTGGGCACCCTCAAGCGCGGTGAAGGTCGGGCGGATCATCTCGGCCCGGAGGTCGGGGAAGCGGTCGCTCAGGTGGCTGATGCTGAAGCGCAGACCGTCGCCGGCGATGGCGATCCGGCCCTTGTCCGCCCGGGTCAGGATCAGGCCATCCGGGGCGACGACCACCCAGTGGTCGGGGTTCCAGCTGCTGGCCTCGGCCACCAGTTCGGGGGCCGCCACGCCATGGCCGGAGGGGGCCAGGATGTCGGTCTGTGGCATCGATACCCGCGTCCGGAAGGGCCAGCCGGTGATGCGCGCCGGTGCATGGGAGATGGTCCAGCCGTCCTGTCGCAGGACCTCGACCTGGGCCGCCAGCCGGGTCTCGACCTGGTCGCTCAGCCAGAACCACCAGCCGGTCCAGCCTGCGAGCAGAAGGCCGACGATTATGAAGGGCACGGCGAGGCCGCGGCGGGAGTGGCGGGGGGCGGTGTCGGTCATCGGGGCACCGTCTAGTCCGGCTTGAGGAAACCGCCAACCAGTTCCACCGCCTCGGCCAGACCCATGCGCTGGACCTCGGTGCCGGGCGGAAGGCTGGCGAACAGCCGGGTCGGGGCGGCGGCGTCGAGCATGACGAAGACGCCCTTGTCGTCGGCGCGGCGGATCAGCCGGCCGAAGGCCTGGGCCATCTTCGCCCGGGCCAGGGCGTCGTCGAAATTGCGGCCTCCGGAGCCTTCGCCGCCGAATCGCAGGCGGCGCGCCTTGTGCAGCAGGTCCGGGCGCGGCCAGGGCACGCGGTCGAAGGCGAGGATGCGCAGGGATCGTCCCGGGACATCAACGCCGTCCCGCACCGCATCGGTGCCCAGCAGGCAGGAATCCTGTTCGGCCCGGAAGACATCAACCAGGGCACCGACTTCCAGTGGATCGATGTGCTGTGCGTAGAGGGGAAGACCCGCCCTGGCCAGGTCGGGCCCCAGCCGCTCATAGACCGCCTTCAGCCGGCGGATGGCGGTGAACAGGCCGAGACCCCCGCCGCCGGCGGCGAGGAACAGCTCACGCATGGCCGCCGCCGTCTGGTGGGTATCGTCCTTGACCAGATCGTTGACGACGATGACCCGGGCGTTGGCGGCATAGTCGAACGGGCTTTCGACCTTGAGGGTCCGGGCCGGTTCGATCAGCCGCGCCGAGCCGGTGCGCAGCCGGGCCATGTCGAAGGGATCACCCCCGTTATTTGGCGCACTCGGATCAGACAGGGTAGCGCTGGTCACCAGCACGCCGTGGGCGGGCATGATCACCGCGGCCTCCAGCGGCACGGTCGGATCGATCCAGTGGCGGCGCAGGGCCACGTCCATGATCCGGCCGAAGGCGGCCTCGGCCGACAGCCAGTCGAGGAAGTCGGGATCCG
Source organism: Caulobacteraceae bacterium (assembly GCA_947501315.1). Classification (GTDB taxonomy): domain Bacteria; phylum Pseudomonadota; class Alphaproteobacteria; order Caulobacterales; family Caulobacteraceae; genus Brevundimonas. Next base: position 3,788 of record CANMXH010000132.1, read on the forward strand.
GCTCGTCCGACGACACCTCCAGCGCCGCCAGCATGGAGCGCCAGCCGGGCAGGGTCATGCGGGCGCGGCGGTCGAGACCGCGCAGGGCCCCCTCGATCCGGGCACGTGAGGCACCGTCCAGTTCGGCCGCCTCGTCGTCGAGGATATCTTCCAGATGGCGTGACAGGGCCAGCAGGGGTGCCTCGACGGCGGCCAGGGCCCGGGCGGCCTCGCGGGCGGCTTCCAGCACCGGCTCGGTGACCGGGCGCAGGGCACATTCCATGCCGAACTCAATACCGCTGCCCGAAGCATTCTCGGATGTCCGTGCCCTGAGCTGTTCCAGCGCCGCCAGCAGGAAGCGCTCGATCGGCCCGACCGGATTGACCTCGCCGGAGGCCGGGGCGATGCGGCCGGAGACGCCCTCGCCGGGCAGCTGGGCGGCGGCGCGGACGGCGTCCTGAAGCGCTTTCGTGGCCGCCTCATTGTCGGCGCACAGGTCGCCGAGCCGTTGTTCCAGCCCCCGTCCGCGCCGGCCACGACCCTCGGGCCCGCGCAGCCAGCGCCGCAGCTCGGCGGCCTCCTGACCGGACAGGCAGGCCGAGAAGGCGCTGTCGGCCGCGTCGAACAGATGGTGGCCCTCGTCGAAGACGATCCGCTTCAGCGCCGCCGTCTCACCGTCCTGTTTCAGGCCGCGCGCCGACCGGGCCCCGTCGAAGGCGGCCTGGGTCATGACGAGGGCGTGGTTGGCGACGACGAGGTCCGCGCGGCGACTGGCGCGGATGGTCTTTTCGACGAAACAGGTGCGGTAGTGGGGGCAGGCGGCGTGGACGCATTCGCCGCGCCGGTCGACGAGGTTGGCCGCGCTGGCCTGATGGCTCGGCCCCGTGGCGAACAGGCCGGGCAGCCAGCCGGGATAGTCTCCGCCGGTCATATCGCCGTCGCGGCTGTGCATGGCCCAGCGGCTGACGAGCGCCATGCCGATCAGGTCGCCGTTCCCCAGCTGGGCCGCCTGAACCATGTCCTGCAGGTTCAGCAGGCAGAGGTAGTTTTCGCGGCCCTTGCGGACGACGGTCTTCTTTCTGCGCTCGACGGGGTCGGGCCAGAGGGCGGCGCTCTCGCGGTCGATCTGGCGCTGCAGGGCGCGGGTATAGGTCGAGACCCAGGCTGCCCCCTGATTGCGCTCGGCCCAAAGGCTGGCGGGGGCGAGGTAACCGAGGGTCTTGCCGGTGCCTGTGCCGGCCTCGGCCAGCAGGACGCGCGGGCGGCCCTCCTCGTTACGCGGCGAAAAGGCATAGGCGGCCTCGGCGGCATAGTCGGACTGGGTCGGGCGGGTCTCGTCGAGCCCGGACGCCTGAAGCAGTTTCTCCAGACGGATGCGGGCGCTCTCGCTGTCGACGGGGGCCGAGCCCGCCTCGCCACGCGGGGCCTCGTCCTCCCACTCCGGCAGGCGCGACCAGACGTCGAGCCCGCTGCCGCGATGGTTGCGGTCGCGGACGGGTTGATGCTGCAGGGCCCCCGTGACCCGCCAGGCCCATGCCCAGCCGGCGCGGCCCAGCGTTTCGGCCAGGGTGAAGGCGGCCTCGCGGTCGGGATAGGCCGGGTCGGCCAGTTCGCGCAGCAGGCCGTCAGCGGCGCGCCGCAGGGCCTCGGCCTGGGCCTCTGCTCCCTTCGGCTCGCTCATGCCCATGGCGAGGGCAAGACCGCTGGGCGAGGGGGCACAGAAGCGGGCGGGCCGCGCAAAGGCGAACAGCTCCAGCACGTCCAGCAGATCGGCCGAGCGCGCCGGCGGGGCGATGCCGAGGCGGCGCGCGGTCAGGCTGGCATGGGCAACCATGACGGGGGCGGTGGTGAACACCCCCTCGGCCGCCCCCCGCCCGATCTTGCGCGCGCCCTCGCCATCGCAGATCGCCCCCGCGCCCGGCGGAATGGCGAGCGCCGGCGGCAGGGCCAGCCATGGCTCGGTGCCGGTGAGGGCGGAGGTGGTGGTGAGGGAGTCGGTGGACACGACCGATAGATAACCGTTCCGCAGGTGAAACGGAACGGGAACATGCTATAGGCGCGACGTGACGCCTCCGCCCGCTCCCGCAACGCTTCCCCCCCTCTTCGCCGACTGGTTCGCGCGGCGCGGCTGGTCGCCGCGACGGCATCAGCTGGAGATGATCGCGGCGGCGCAAGGCCAGTCGCACGCCCTGCTGGTCGCGCCGACCGGGGGTGGCAAGACGCTGGCGGGGTTTCTGCCGTCGCTGGTCGAGCTGGCCGAGCGCGGGCCGCGGCCGGCGTTCGGGCCGGGCAGCGGGGTGCACACCCTGTATCTGTCGCCGCTGAAGGCCCTGACCACCGACGTCGAGCGCAATCTGATGACGCCGATCCGGGAGATCGGGCTGAACATCCATGTCGAGAGCCGGACTGGCGATACGAAACAGTCGAAGAAGCAGCGGCAGCGGGAGAACCCGCCCGACATCCTGCTGACCACGCCCGAACAACTGGCCCTGTTCTGCGCCTGGGATGGCGCGCGCGACTATTTCGCCGACCTGAAATGCGTCGTGCTGGACGAGGTGCATGC
>CANMXH010000133.1 GCA_947501315.1 Caulobacteraceae bacterium
ATTGGATGACATCCAGCATCTGATCTGCCGGGGTGGTGAAACCCTGGCGTATCGCCGGGTCGAGGGCGACGGTCCGACCGTGGTCTGGATCGGCGGCTTCCGCTCGGACATGGAGGGAACCAAGGCCCTGGCCCTGGATGCTGCAGCGCGGGAACGCGGCTGGGACTATGTCCGCTATGACCATTTCGCGCACGGCCGGTCGTCAGGCGACTGGCGCAAGGCCACGATCGGACGCTGGCGGGAGGATGCGATCCACATGATCGACAGCCTCAAGGGGCCGGTGGTTCTGGTGGGCTCTTCCATGGGCGGCTGGGTCGCCCTGCTGGCGGCCCGGGCGCGGCCGGGGCGGATGGCCGGACTGGTGCTGGTCAACCCGGCCCAGGACTTTACCGAGCGACTGATGTGGCCCGGTCTGGCTGACCATGAGCGTCATGCCATCCTGCGCGACGGTGAGGTCCGGATCGTCGAGGCGGGTCACGGCGAGTATATCCTGACCCTTGGCCTGTTCGAGGACGGCCGTGACTGGCTTCTGCTGGATGCGCCCCTGCCCATCGCCGCGCCTGTCCATATCCTTCAGGGCAGGGCCGACGATGTGGTGCCCTGGAGTCATGCCACGGCCCTTGTTGGACGTCTGACGGGCGGAGACGTCCGGCTGGACCTGATCGAGGGCGGCGACCACCGCCTGTCGACCCCCGATGATCTCGAGCGTCTGATCGAGGCGGTTGATCGGATGCGGCTTCAGGGGTTTAGATAGAGACCCCATCGCCAGGAGACCCCGCCATGCGTCCTCTGAACCTCGCCGTACCCGCCATCCTTCTGCTCGTTGTCTCTGCCTGCGCCCCGACCGCGGGATCCGGGACCTATGTCGATGAACTGCGCGAGCTGTCTGACAGCTGCGAAGCCCGCGGTGGCATCCTCGTCCCGAATGGCCAGCAGAGCGGCCGGCCCCAGACCGACAATGTCTGCCGCATCACAGGCGGTGCCTCGCGCCTGACCAGCGGCGGCTAACCTACAGCAGCGCGGCTATGGCCGCGCGCGCCGCATCACCGAGGTCCGGCCGCTTCAGGGCCAGAGCCACATTGGCCCGCAGCAGACCGATCTTGTCGCCGCAGTCGTGGGTCAAACCCTCGTATTCGACCGCCGTGAAGGTCTGGTCCTGCATCAGCCGCGCCATGCCGTCGGTGAGCTGGATTTCACCGCCCGCGCCGCGCGGCTGGTTCTCCAGGATGCCGAAGATTTCCGGCTGCAGGATATAGCGGCCCGAGATTGAAAGGTTGGACGGTGCCTCGCCCTGCGGCGGCTTTTCGACCATCCCCCGCATGCGGATGTGGCGGCCGTCCCGGTTCACCGGATCGACGATGCCGTATTTGTGGGTCTCGCTCTCCGGCACGGCCTCGACGCCGATGACGTTGCCGCCCACCCGGGCATAAACATCTGCCAGCTGTTTCAGGGCACCCGGCCGGGAATCCACGATCACATCGGGCAGCAGGACGGCGAACGGCTCGTCGCCGATAATGTCACGGGCGCACCAGACGGCGTGGCCGAGGCCGAGAGGCTGCATCTGCCGGGTGAAGCTCATCTCGCCGGCGCTCGCCAGTTCGGCGTTCATCATCTCCAGGATATCGGTCTTGCCCTTGGCCAGCAGCTGGGCTTCCAGCTCGATCTGGTGATCGAAATAGTCCTCGATGGCGCCCTTGGAGCGCCCGGTCACGAAGACGATATGCTCGATCCCGGCCTCACGGGCTTCCTCGACGATATAGCTGAGGATCGGCCGGTCGACGACGTTCAGCAGCTCCTTGGGCGTGGTCTTGGTGCCGGGCAGGACGCGTGTGCCCAGACCGGCGACCGGCAGAACGGCCTTGCGGAGGCGGCGGGTGGAAGTGGTCATTCGATATCCTGAACAGCGAAGCGAGGCAGCGTAACGCATCCGGGCACGGATGCGATCACTCCACCGTCACCGACTTGGCCAGATTGCGCGGCTGGTCGACATCCGTGCCCTTCTGCACCGCCGTGAAATAGGCGAGCAGTTGTACCGGAATGGCGTAGACCAGCGGCGCAATCAGGGAATGGCACTCGGGTGCATCCACACGGCGGATACCGGCACCGTGCGGATCGGGGGCGGACTTCGGCGCGATCATGATGACCGGTCCACCGCGTGCGGCCACTTCCTGCAGATTGGAGGCGGTCTTTTCAAACACCTCGTCGAGCGGGGCCAGGGCAACGATGGGGGTGTATTCATCGACCAGGGCGATCGGCCCGTGCTTCAGCTCGCCGGCGGCATAGCCCTCGGCATGGATGTAGCTGATCTCCTTCAGCTTCAGCGCCCCCTCCATGGCCAGCGGGAACATCGCGCCCCGGCCGAGGAACAGGACATCGGTAGCCTTGGAAAGGTCGTGTGCGACCGCCTTCAGCGCGTCCTCCATCCCCATCGCCTCTGCAATCAGGCGCGGCGACTCGAACAGGGCCTTGACGAGTTCGGCCTCGCGTACGGCGTCGATCACCCCGCGTTGCACGCCTGCCGCGACGGCCAGGGCCAGCAGGGCGGCGACCTGGGCCGTGAAGGCCTTGGTCGAGGCGACGCCGATCTCCGGTCCCGCATGGGTCGGCCACAGGGTCTCGGCCTCGCGCGCCATGGACGAGGAATGGACATTGACCAGGGCGGCGGTGCGCAGCCCCTTGGCCTTGCACCACGACAGGCTGGCCAGGGTGTCTGCGGTCTCGCCCGACTGGCTGACTGCGACGGCCAGGGTGCCCGGCGTCAGGGCCGGCTGGCGATAGCGGAACTCGGACGCGATCTCGACGTCGCAGGGCAGGTTGGCCAGTTTCTCGAACGCATAGCGCCCGATCTGGCCGGCGTAGAAGGCGGTCCCGCAGGCGATGATCTGCAGCCGGTCGATGGCGGCGAAGTCTGCGGAATCGGTCTTGGCCTTGCCGTTCACGAAGTCGAGGTAGTGCGACAGGGTCCGCTGGACGCTGTCGGGCTGCTCATGGATCTCCTTTTCCATGAAATGCCGGTACTCGCCCTTCTCGACCATGGCCGAAGAGGCCGAGACCTGAACGATCGGGCGTTCGACCGCGGTGCCGTGAGCGTCGAACATGCGGGCACCCCCGCGGTCGATTGCAACGTAGTCGCCTTCTTCAAGATAGGAGATTTGCGTCGTGAAGGGTCCGACCGCCAGCGCGTCCGAGCCCAGATACATCTCGCCCTCGCCCCAGCCGACGACCAGCGGACTACCGCGCCGGGCACCGAGGATCAGACCCTCCTCGCCCTCGATCAGTACCGCCAGGGCATAGGCCCCGGTCAGCCGGTCCAGCACGCTCTTGAAGGCCACCAAGGGGTCATTGGCCGTTTCCAGCGCCCGATCCAGCGCATGGGCCACCACCTCGGTGTCGGTCTGGCTTTCGAAGATGTGGCCCTCGGCCATCAGTTCGGCCTTCAGCTCGGCGAAATTCTCGATGATGCCGTTATGGACCAGCACAACACGCCCCGCCTTGTGCGGATGGGCATTGGCGGTGGTCGGGGCACCATGGGTGGCCCAGCGGGTGTGACCGATGCCGATCGTGGCAGCCAGCGGCTCTGCCAGCAGGACCGCCTCCAGTTCCCGGATCTTGCCCTTGGCCCGACGGCGCTCAATGCGCCCGTCCACCAGCACTGCAACGCCGGCGGAATCATAGCCCCGGTACTCCAGCCGCTTCAGGCTGTCGATCAGACGGGGAACCGCCGGGCCCGTCCCGGTCACGCCGATGATGCCGCACATGGAAAATGCCCTCGAAAAATCTGGATTCCCGCGCTTTGCGCACGGACGGGTAACGGTCTAAGCCGACCCTGGCTGTCAGGCACCGGTTTAGGGGACGGGCGGCCCGGATTGCACCTAAAATGCGGTTTCGCAAGATTTCTGCGCCGCACCACGCAAGGAAGACGACGCTTTGGGCGAGAGACGCTATTTCGGTACGGACGGCATTCGTGGCCGCGCCAACACTCATCCGATGACGCCGGAAGTGGCCCTGCGGGTCGGTCTTGCGGCCGGTCGCCTGTTCATGTCCGCTGACAGTCGCCGCCATCTGGCGGTCATCGGCAAGGACACCCGCCTGTCCGGCTATATGATCGAGCCGGCGCTGGTTGCGGGCTTTACCTCGGCGGGTATGGACGTGCGCACCTTCGGTCCCCTGCCGACCCCCGGCGTGGCCATGATGACCCGGTCGATGCGCGCCGACATCGGGGTGATGATCTCGGCCTCGCACAACTCCTTCCTCGACAACGGCATCAAGCTGTTTGGCCCCGACGGCTACAAGCTTTCGGACACCGTCGAGCTGAAGATCGAATCGATGATGGATCAGGCGCTTGACGCCGATCTGGCTCCGCCCGATGCGCTTGGCCGGGTCAAGCGCATCGACGATTCCCAGGCCCGCTATGTCGAGATCGCCAAGGCCAGCTTCCCCAAGGGGCTCAGCCTCCAGGGCCTGCGCGTTGCAATCGACTGTGCCAACGGCGCGGGATACCGGGTCGCCCCGACCACCCTCTATGAGCTGGGGGCCGAGGTCTGCGCCGTGGGCGTCGAGCCCAACGGCCTGAATATCAACGCCGATTGTGGCTCGACCCATCCCGAGACCCTGGCCGAAGCGGTCAAACGCTACCGTGCCGACATCGGTATTGCCCTCGACGGCGACGCCGACCGGGTCATTATCTGTGACGAGAAGGGCCAGGTCGTCGACGGTGACCAGATCATGGCCCTGGTCGCCCTGGACTGGGCCAAACGTGGCATGCTCAAGGGTGGCGGCGTTGTCGCCACCGTCATGTCCAACCTCGGGCTCGAGCGGCTGTTGAACAGCCATGACCTGTCGCTGGAGCGGACAAAGGTCGGCGACCGCTACGTCATGGAACGGATGCGTGAGGGTGGCTTCAACCTCGGTGGCGAACAGTCCGGTCACATCATCCTGCACGACCACGCCACCACCGGCGACGGCCTGATGTCGGCCCTGCAGGTGCTGGCCGTTCTGGTCGAGAGCGGCAAACCGATGAGCGAGCTCGCCCGCCAGTTCGAAACCGTGCCGCAGAAGCTGGAAAATGTCCGATACACCTCCGGCAAGCCGCTGGAGACTGCCGGGGTCAAGGCCGCCATCGCCGACGCCGAGGCGCGGCTCGCGGGCGTGGGCCGGCTGCTGGTGCGCCCGTCGGGCACGGAAAAGCTGATCCGCGTCATGGCCGAGGGCGACGATGCCAAACTGGTCAAGTCGGTGGTCGCGGATGTGGCTGCGGCAGTGAAGGCGGCGGGGTAGGGGCCCTCAACTCTCCGATGGAACCCCTCCCCGGACCGGCGCAGTCTCCCCCCATGATTCCTGCCCGCCGTCTCGGCATTCTCACCCTTATCCCAGGCCTGATTCCCGGCCTGATCGCCTGTGTCGCGGTCGCCCTGGTGGCGGTGGCTGTCCAGGCGCTGGAGGTCCGGCTGTTCGGGCGGGGGTGGATTGACGCCATCGTACTGTCCATCCTGATCGGCGCCGCGATCCGCAGCGTCTGGACGCCCCCGGCCGCGATCCTTCCCGGCATCGAGTTCAGCGCCCGCAGCCTGCTGGAGATGGCTGTGGTGCTGCTCGGTGCCTCGGTCAGCGCCGCGACCGTGATCGCCATCGGTCCCGGCCTGCTGGCGGGCACGGCGGTGGTCGTCGTCCTCGCCCTGCTCGTCAGCTACGGCATCGGCCGTCTGCTTCGCCTGCCGCACCGGATGGCTGTCCTGATCGCCTGCGGCAATGCCATCTGCGGGAACTCCGCCATCGCCGCCGTCGCCCCCGTGATCGAGGCCGAGGCCGAGGACGTCTCGGCGGCCATTGCCTTCACGGCTGTACTCGGGATTGCGGTGGTGCTTCTTTTGCCGCTGCTCGGTGCGGCCCTGCAGCTCACGGACATCCGTTACGGCGTGCTCGCCGGACTGACAGTCTATGCCGTGCCCCAGGTGGTTGCGGCGACACTGCCCGTAGGGGCCGTGGCCAACCAGGCCGGAACCCTGATCAAGCTGGTACGGGTGCTGATGCTGGGGCCGGTCTGCCTGTGTCTGGCGATCGTCACCGCCCTTCGCGGCCATGGCCGCGACAGCAGCCTGGAACGGACGTCGCCAGTGCGTGGCCTGGCCATCCAGCAGCTGGTCCCATGGTTCATCATCGGCTTCCTGCTGCTGATGGTCGCCCGTTCGATGAACCTGATCCCCCCCGTCTTTCTGCCCGCCCTGGCCGACTCGGCCAAGGTTCTGACCATCCTGTCGATGGC
>CANMXH010000134.1 GCA_947501315.1 Caulobacteraceae bacterium
CAAAGCATCGTGCCCACGAGGCCCGACGGTCATCTGTTTTCGTCGACCATCAGACGTGTTTTCTTCCAGGGCCAAGAAACCACCATCAATCAATTCCTTGAGCTTTATCTGGAAACCGCGAGCAGAAAGACCGCTTTCCGCCCGCGCATCTTGAATATCACAGCCCGGATTTTCCCATACATACCTGATAATACGAAATTTTTTCGAAAGAATTCCTATATTGAAAATCTTTTCGAAATTTCGATCGATCTGGACTGTTATATCAATCGGCATTGTTTTTGATTAGATCAGTTTCATCTGGCAAATACATAATGTTATTCACAATTACTTCGCGCAGTAACCGCCCGGGCGCACTAACCATGCCTTCCGCGCTTCAGGCACGCGTCGCACTTATCGGGACCGATGCATTAAGCAACTTTATTTATGCACCCTTGGTGCAACTTTTCTACCCAGCAAGCCAAGCGAACCGGCTGCGTCAAACCGCCGCACATTCAATCTACCGGGCACGATCGACGCCCCGAATAAGCAAACGGGCGGTTAAAAATCACTAGTATTTTTTGCCATCAATCTTTGCTCGTAAATTATACTATTGATTGATCTTATATTGTCTGATCAGTCATCTCAGTCTCTAAGACTTTTCTCAACTTTAAACTTTCTGAATTCAAAAAACATAATCGAGATTAAGTTTTGTCAGGGGGACTGTTGAGAATCCGGCCTTCAAAGATCACGGCCTCATTCAGGCGCAGGCCTTGCCGGTGTTGACGGTAAACCCGGTCATCGGGCCCCGATCGAGGGTCGGGTTTGAACGGGGTGCGCTGGATCATGCCCGTTCCGACCCGAACCCCGGGCTCGCGGAGAGGGACTAGCATGCCGGATCGCGCTCTTCGCAGCCTTGAGCTTCTGGAGAAGTCGGCCTCAACCGCCCGGGTGCTGAACCTGCACCAGATCTACAATGCCCACGGCCATACCCAGGCATGGCGCGAATTCCCGTTATTCCAGACGCCGGGATTGAACAAGGCCCTGCTGATCAAGCACCGTCTGCGCAGCAACGAGACGGACGTTTTCAAGGGCCCGCGTCGGGTCGCCACGAAAATCATTTTTCCGATCGATAGTCACGATCTCAAATGGGGCGGTCGCTACGTATTCTTCGAACAGATCGACTGCGCCGAGATTCTCAAGCAAGTCTTCGGCGTCACCCGGGACCACCCGGATTATCGGACGCTTGAACTCATAGACAAGCTGCCTTCGCTGGACCCCTTCCTGTTACGGGAGCAGCTGAGCCGGGCCAGCATCAATCCGGCTCCATGTTATTTCGCGATCAGTGAAGCAGACCTGCACAGGATGCTCGTCTTCGTCCACCGCGAGGTCGCGCCCCTGGTCCAGCTGAGCCTCGGCGAAACGGGGGCCTCGCCCGATGCCATTGCCCGAATGGCCGAAAAGATCATGTCCAACAGACCGGGCGACCGTATGGAGGGCTTGGGCGAAGTCCTGCAGCTCAGCCCCGAGCAATACGCTGAGGGAATCTTCTGCTGGAAAGGTTTCCTCTATTTCAAATGGACCCTGGGCACTATGGGCCCGGATCTCGTCAACTTCATATCCTCGGTCGCCAGCATCAAACCGGTCGGCCCCACGGATGGCGGATCCCGGGAATACCTTGTGCGCGGCCGGGCATTGGTCCGTGAACGGATCAAGGGGGCCCTTGCGGAAACCCGTCAGACGATGAAGCTCTATAACGAGGCCTATGCCGGTCTGACCCAGCAGGGCAAACCCGAGATCTTCAGGGACTTCCTGCTCGGCGCTCCCCGCATGTTCAACCGCCTGGGTGACCAGCTTGGTGCCGTCCAGCACGTCATCAGTTACTGGAACTTCCGATTCGGCCCGAAGTCCGAGGCCCCGACAGTGACGGAACTGATCGACATCTTCATGGATTTTGAAGCGAGCCTTAAAAGGCGATCATAGGGACTGGCAGCCCGAACGCTTGCGCCTCTGATCGCCCTGCCCTCCTGCGCTGCGCCCGGTCTGATCCCCTGTTGCCGGACAAGATGCGCTCGGTCGATCGAACCCGTATGATCCGCAAAATCGGCAGTCTGCAGATGGTCGATTTGACGACCCTGCTCGCCACGCTGCGCGAAATGTTCGAAGAGTGCCACCCATGCGCCTGTCCATCGTCTCCGTTGTTTTCGGTGCCTTTCTGATTTCGAGCCCCGCCATGTCCCAGTCGCCGTCCGTCCCCAACACCGCCCCATGGGAGCAACCCTTCCTGCCGCCCGCACCGGCCTGGGACGGGGCCAGCCGCGCCCTGCTGCGCGACGCCTCCGACCCCTGGGTCACGGCCTTCGAGGCGGACCCCGAGCACGACGAAAGCCCGAACTACGCCGACACCCGTGCCTGGTTCGACCGGCTGGACGCCGCCTCCGACCTGATCCGCATCGAACAGTTCGGCGTCTCGCCCGAGGGCCGGCCTATCTATGCCGTCATCGCCTCGAAGGACGGCGCGGCCTTCGACCCGGCCAAGCCCGTGCTGCTGGCCCAGGCCGGTATCCATCCGGGCGAGATCGACGGCAAGGACGCCGGCATGATGCTGCTCCGCGACATCGCCTTTTACGGCAAGGCCGACCTGCTGGACCGGGTCAATCTGATCCTCATCCCCATCCTGTCCGTCGACGGTCATGAGCGGGCCTCGGCCTACTCCCGCCCCAACCAGCGCGGGCCCCGCATCCAGGGCTGGCGCAATACCGCGACCAACCAGAACCTCAACCGCGACTATCTGAAACTGGACCAGGTCGAGATGCGCGCCGTGCGCGGTCTGGTGCTGAAATACCGGCCGGACCTGTATCTCGACATCCACGTCACCGACGGCATGGATTACCAGTATGACATCACCTACGGCTTCAACGGCGAGAACGGCGTCTGGTCCCGGTCGCCCGCCATCGCCCTCTGGCTGGACGACAGCTTCAAGCCCGCCATCAATGCCGCGCTGGAGGCGGAGGACCATATACCCGGCGAACTGGTCTTCGGCACCGATGACAGCAATCCCCGCGCCGGCCTCACCGACGGCGGTCTGGGCGAGCGCTTCTCCAACGGCTGGGGTTCGGCGGCCCATGTCCCGACCGTCCTGATCGAGAACCACAGCCTCAAACCCTATGAGCAGCGGGTTCTGGGAACCTATGTCCTGCTCGAGGCGGCGATGCGCCGTCTGGCCGCCGACGGCACCGCCCTGCGCACGGCGATCGCCGCCGACTCGGCCCTGCGTCCGGCAGGGATCCCGGCCAATTTCACCGCCGACCCGACCCCCGCCTACACCCGGACCTTCAAGGGCATCCGCTATGAGATGTACGACAGCCCCGCCTCGGGCCGTCAGGAAATCCGCTGGCTGGGCGAGGCCGACCCCGAGCCCTGGTCCCTGCCCTTCTACGGCTCACGCCCGACCCTGACCCTTCAGCGACCGACGGCCTACTGGGTGCCCGGCCACCGCGCCGACATCATCGAACGCCTGCGCCTGCACGGCATCCGCATGGAGACCCTGCCGTCCCCGCGCACGGTCACCGTCAACATGCTGCGTCTCAACGAGCCCCGACTGGCCGCCCGCGCCAATGAGGGTCGCGTCGGCGTCACCGTCACGGGCGTCACCCCCGAGCGTCACGACTGGACCTTCCCCGTCGGCTCGGTCCGCGTGCCCACCGACCAGCCGCTGGGCGACATCGTGGTGCTGTTGCTGGAGCCGCAATCCAGCGAGAGCTTCTTCGCCTGGGGCATGTTCCCCGAGGTGCTCAGCCGCGTCGAGTATATCGAGGGCTATGCCATCGCCCCCCTGGCCGAGGCCATGATGGCGGCGGATCCTGCGCTCAAGGCCGAGTTCGAGGCGAAACTGGCCGCCGAACCGGCCTTCGCCTCGGACGGCGACGCGCGTTTGCAGTGGTTCTACGAGCGAACTCCGTTCTATGATGAACGCTTCCGACTGTATCCAGTAGCCCGCGAGGAGTGATCCGTGGCCCTTCTGACCGACATGACCGCCGCCCAGGCGGCTGCCCTCTGGAGCGGCCTTCTGATCCTGCTGCTGGGCGTCCTTTCGATCCGGGTGATCCTCGCGCGCCGCAAATACAAGGTTGCCATCGGCGATGGCGGCGTCCCCGAGGTTGCCCTCGCCGCGCGGGTCTTCGGCAATGCGGCGGAGTATATTCCCGTCGGGATCGGTGCCCTGATCCTGCTCTATCACCTTGAGATGCCCGTTCTGGCGATCCACGGGCTCGGGGTGACCCTGCTCGCCGGACGGACCATCCATGCGGTGGGACTCAGCGGCAACAAATCGACCTTCGGTCGCGTCGCCGGCATGGTCCTGACATTTGTCGCCCTGTTCGTCGCCGGCGGCATGCTGGTGGTCCACGCCTTCGTCTGAATCGGATCAGGGCGGTTGCGGCGGTGCCTCCACCGGGTCATATCGAGGCATGACCTCCCTGCGTGACGCCGCCGCCTCCCGCCTTCGAAGCGCCAGCGGCACTTTCGCCTTCCTGGTCTTCCTGATGGTCGCACCCGCCGTCGCCGCCCAGTCCTTCGAAGAGCGACACGGCCCGGCGGTTGACGCCCTGGTTTCACGGGCGTTGACCGAAACCGGCGCGCCATCCGCTTCGATCGCCGTCGTCGAAGACGGCCGAATCGTTTTCGCCCGGGCCTACGGCGTGCGGTCGCTCGCTACGGCTGAGCCGGCGAGCGATGAACACCGCTACCTCATCGGCTCGGCCTCCAAGACGTTTACGGCCGCCCTGGCTGCGATGCTTGCGGACGAGAGCCGCCTGTCTCTGGACGCGCCGGTCGGCCGCCTTGTGCCGGAGACCACGGCGGCCGAGCTCATCACCCTCCGGCAAGCCCTGTCGCACACGGCCGGCTACCAGGGCTATTTCACCATGGACGCCACACCGGCCGAGGGGCGCCGCGCGATCACCACTGCGGACATCCTGGCGCGCTGGGCCGCCGCGCAAACGGACACGCCGCCCGGGACGGCCTGGGCCTATAGCAACACCGGCTATACGGTTGCCGGGGTGATGATCGAAAGGGCCACCGGTTCAGCCCTGAATGATCTGCTCCAGAGCCGAATCTTCCGCCCTCTCGGCATGACGTCCGCGGCGGATGTCGATCAACGCGGACCAGGGACCGGCGACGCCGTCGGCTACACCCGCTTTCTGCTGGGGCCGCCCCGGCCCGCCCGCGCGATCGGTCCAGGCTGGACATTCGCCGCCGGAGGCCTGGTGATGACGGCCTCCGATCTGGCCCGTTTCGACGTCGCGCTCATGGACGGCCCGCTTCTCAGCGCCAGCGCCCGGACGGCGATGACTGCCGACACCCGTCTGAACGACGGCGGGGCGAGCGGCTATGGGCTCGGGCTCTATGTCGGCGAGTTCTCGGGCAGGCGTCGATGGACCCATGACGGCTCGATAGACGGCTTCGGCGCGGAGAACCGTCTCTATCCGGACAGCCGGGCCGCCGTCATCGTGCTGGTCAACGCCGACTTCGGACGCACGCCCTATGTGATCGCCGACGGCGTCGAGGCCCTTCTGCTCGACCCGCCCGCCGAGGTGCCGCCCGCTCCGAGACCCGCCCCAACTGCGCCAACGCCTGAGGCCCTGCCGGGCGGCGAGGCTGAGCGCGATCGCGCCATTGCCCTGCTAAACCAGCTTCGTGCGGGCCGGCTGGACCGCTCGAACCTGACCGACGACGTGCTCGACTACTTTTCGGATCAGGTGCTGGCGGACTATCGCGACAGCCTCGCCGCCCTCGGTCCGACGACAGCCTTCATCCAGCGGCGCCGCGACAAGATCGGCGGACTCGACGCCAGCCTTTACGAAGTGACGGTGGGCGGTCGTTTGCTGATCGCTATTCTTCGCCTGACGCCCGGGGGCGAGGTCGCCTCTTTCGTGGTGTTTCCGGCCTGACGGCGTTGCGGTCCCCCGGGACGTCGGCCATATCAGGCCATGCCTGACCGTACCGCGTCCGCCGCCTCCCCCGACCTCCTCCCCGACCTGGTCGCCGCCGCCCTCAGGGCCGGCGCCGACGCCGCCGAAGCCGTCTCGGCCGAGCGCGCCGCCCTGTCCGTCGGCGTCCGCAACGGCACCCTTGAGGAGGTCGAGCGCGAGGAGAGCCGCGATCTCGGCCTGCGCGTCTTCATCGGCCGGCGCATGGCGACCGTCTCGGCCTCGGACCTGTCCGAAGCTACCCGGTCCCGTCTGGTCGAACGCGCCGTGGCCATGGCCCGGCTCGCCCCGGA
>CANMXH010000135.1 GCA_947501315.1 Caulobacteraceae bacterium
CGCATGGCCAAGGATAGATTCAAAACAGAGCATGCCAGCCCGTGGGTTGTCCGCATCGTCATCGGCATTCTGCTTTTGGCCGCCATTGGCCTGCTGGCCATCTATGCGCTGCGGCCCGGGACAAGTCCGGCAGACGACGCGCAAACGGCCGAGGCGATCCGCAAGATGGATCAGGCCCAGAACGAGGCGAACGCCAAGCGGGACGAACAGCGCAGCGCCACTTCCCTGCTGTAGCCGCAGGACGGCCTGCCCGTCGGCCGGACCCTGTCAGGCGTGCAGGTCCACATCCTTCCGGTCACGGATGAAGAGGAAGCCGACCACCACGGTGACGAGCGCCACCACCACCGGATACCAGAGGCCGTAGTAGATGTTGCCGGTGGCGGCGACCATCGCAAACGCCGTGGTGGGCAGGAACCCGCCGAACCAGCCGTTGCCGATGTGGTAGGGCAGGGACATCGAGGTGTACCGGATACTGGTCGGGAACATCTCGACCAGGGCCGCCGCGATCGGGCCGTAGACCATGGTCACATAGATCACGAGCAGGAACAGGATGGCGACCACCAGCGGCCTGTTGACGAGCGCGCTGTCCGCCTTTGCGGGATAGCCGGCTGAGGTCAGGGCGGTGCCGAGGCCGGCTTCCCATTCCGTCTTGCGGGCGGCGAAGTCGGGACGGGACAGGGCCGCGCCGTCGAAACCGGTCACGACCACCTCGCCGATGCGGACCTCGGCCACGGACCCCGCAGGGGCGGCGACATTGGCATAGGTCACGCCGGCCTTGGCCAGATAAGACTTGGCCAGATCGCAGGAGCTGTCGAACACGGTCTTGCCGACGGGGTCGAACTGGAAGGCGCAGTCGGAAGGATCGGCATACACGCTGACCGGAGCGCTGGCCGTGGCCGCGGCCAGCTGCGGATTGGCTGCGCCGGTCAGGGCGTGGAACAGGGGGAACCAGGTCAGGGCGGCCAGCAGGCAGCCGGTGAGGATGATCGGCTTGCGGCCGATCTTGTCCGACAGCCAGCCCCAGAAGACGAAGAAGGGTGTGGCCAGCAGCAGCGAGATGGCGATCAGGATGTTGGCCAGAGGCCCGTCGACCTTGAGTGTCTTTTCGAGGAAGAACAGGGCGTAGAACTGGCCCGTGTACCAGACCACCGCCTGACCCGCGGTCAGGCCGACGAGGGCCAGCAGCACCAGCTTCAGATTGGGCCAGCGGCCGAAACTGTCCTTGAGCGGCGTTTTCGACCCCTTGCCCTCGGCCTTCATGCGGGCAAAGGCCGGGCTTTCGGCCAGTCTGAGCCGGATCCACAGCGACACACCCAGAAGCAGGATCGAGACGAGGAAGGGGATGCGCCAGCCCCAGTCCTTGAAGGCTTCCTCGCCGACAACCGTCCGTACACCGAGGATGACCAGAAGGCTGAGCAGCAGGCCGGCGGTTGCGGTGATCTGGATGAAGCTGGTGTAGAAGCCGCGCTTTCCGGGCGGCGCGTGTTCGGCGACATAGGTGGCGGCCCCGCCATACTCCCCGCCGAGCGCCAGTCCCTGCAGCAGCCGCATGGCGATCAGGATGATCGGGGCCGCCACGCCGATGGCGGCGTAGGATGGCAGGAGGCCGACTACAAAGGTCGACAACCCCATCAGCAGCATGGTCACCAGAAAGGTATTCTTGCGCCCCCACAGGTCACCCAGCCGGCCGAAGAAGATGGCCCCGAACGGCCGCACGGCAAAGCCGGCGGCAAAGGCCATCAGGGCGAAGATATAGCCTGTGGTCTCATTCACCCCCGAGAAGAACTGGACGGTGATGATCGCGGCCAGAGAGCCGTAGAGGTAGAAGTCGTACCATTCGATCACCGTCCCGACCGAGGAGGCGAGGATGACGAGCCGGTCGTCACGATCGACGGTGTGATCCGCGGCTGAGGCGTTGTCGGTCATTGGGTCCCTCCCCGGACTCAGGTCGGGCCGAGCCTAGACCGGGAAACACAAACGCGCATCCGGTTGCGTCAGGGGCACTGATTCCCGATCGCTCCCTGAAGACCGGAGCCAAAGAAAAACCCCCGCCGCTGGTGCGACGGGGGCGGTTCTTTCAGCCGATAGGCTGGAAAGCCTAGTTGCTGTCGCTGCTGTCGTCGGTAGCGGCGACAACCGCGGCGACCAGGACAACGCCGCCGATGAGCAGCACGGCGATCGGGATGCCGGCGAATTCGCTGGAGGCATCGGCCTGGGCACCGACACGGTCACCGACGCGGACGGTGGCGCTGTTGTTCTGGGCGACAGCCTGGCCCGCAACGAGCAGGAGGCCGGCGGTGATGGCGGCAATGGTTTTTTTCATCAGACGGACTCCGGGGGAGGGGGTTGGACGCTTTCTCGAGGAGCTAGCTAGCTCATTTTGCATACGGTTTTGTGAAGGACCACCCCAATTGACCCGGGTATACCCTGTCGGGCGAGTCCGTGGCGCCAAGGCCGCACCCGGGGGCTCACGCAAGCCCCGTCCGGTTCCGGGATCCCGTGGGGGCCGGCACAGTGCCTCAGGTTCCCGGGAACCTGAGGCGTCTCCCGGCTCAGCCATCCGTCCCGGCAAGGTCGGTCAGGTCGGCCCAGACGCTTTCGGCCGTCGGCCTTCGCCCGGCACCCCGTCCGCGCGCGGTAAAGACCCGTCCATCCGTTGTGGTGACCCTGAGGGCGTTCCACTCGTCCGGCAGTTCGGCAAAGAGCGGGTCACCGTCGACGGCGCAAAGGGTGACCCCGAGCTCGCCGCCGGGGACATCCAGCCGCGCCTGCTGCCGCAGCCGACCGGGCGGCAACGTCCCGCCGGCAGCGAGGGTCTCGCGGAGGATACCCTCCACCGCCGGCAGCTTGCCCAGCGCCTCATGGGCGAGGATGGCCAGTTTGGCGGCGGCATCCAGCCCGGTCAGATCAGCGGACGGGTCCGCCTCGGCAAATCCGGCCTCACGGGCGGCCAGCAGCGCAGCGTCGAACGGCCGACCCTCGGCGAGCCGATTGAGGATGAAGTTGCAGGTCCCGTTCAGAACCGCCTCGATCCGCACGATCGCGCCATGGGCTTTCGCGCGCCGGACCGTTTCGATCATCGGGGCACCACCGCCGACACTGGCGGCATAGCGCAGGCGTGCACCGGCTGCCGCGGCCAGGGTGGTCAGGCCGGGCAGGTCGGCGCCGATGGCCTGTTTGTTGGCACTGACCACATCCACGCCGCGCGACAGGGCCGCCCGGATCAGGGCCAGGCCGGTCGAGGCCTCAGAGATGGCCTCGATCAGGATGTCGGGTTCGCGGGCAAGCAGGGCGGCGGGGTCCCGGACGGCGAGGCACGCCGGGATGACGGTGTCGCGCGGTCTGGCCGGATCACGAATCAGCACGCCGACCACCTCGAACCTGGGATCGGCAAGGAGGCGCGGCAGCAGACCGCCGCCCACCACGCCGCATCCGGCCAGGGCGACGCGCAGCACGCGTGCCGGGCCGCGAACCTTTCGGCCCGGGATGGTTTCCGGGCCGGGCACCAGGGTCACCCCTGCGCCGAGCACGGCCGATCCGGACAGGGGCTGGAGGGCGATGACGCCGATCGCATCGAGGGCGCTGGACAGGCGGGCGGCTGCGGTTGGGTCGCCACAGGCGACGGCGACGACCCGGCGGCCGCGCCGCACTTCCCGATAGACGGTCGAGGCGGCCTCGGCGGGATCGGACCCATCGAGCTGAAGCAGGGCGACTGGTTCATCCGTATACGGAGCGTCGTTCTGGTGCGGGAGGGCTGGGGTGGTCCGGGCAAGGGGCAGGGCGGTCATGGCGGTCTCCCTCAGGCGGCTTCGGCGGCGAGCGGCAGCGCCAGCGCACCCAGCGCCGCCGACAGATCGGCCAGCAGGTCGTCCGCATGTTCCAGGCCGATCGACAGCCGGAGCAGGCCGTCGGTGATGCCGGCGGTGATGCGGGCCTCGGCCGTCATGGCGGCGTGGGTCATCAGGGCAGGATGGGCAATCAGGCTTTCGACCCCGCCCAGGGACTCGGCCAGGGTGAAGACCTCCAGCCGGTCGACAAAGGCCCGGACGGCATCGATGTCGTGCAGTTCGAAACTGAGCATGGCACCGAAGCCGGATTGTTGGCGGGCTGCGATCGCATGGCCCGGATGCGATGCGAGACCCGGATAGTGAACCGCGCGCACGGCCGGCTGTGCCAGCAGCCATTCGGCCACGCGGCCGGCGGTCGCCTGCTGGCGCTCGATCCGGGCGAACAGGGTGCGGACGCCCCGCAGGGTCAGCCAGGCGTCGAACGGTGCCCCGGTAACGCCCAGGCAGTTGGCCCACCAGGTCAGCCGCTCCAGATCGGCAGGGTCCTTGGCCACCACACAGCCGCCGACCACGTCGGAATGGCCGTTGATGTATTTGGTGGTCGAGTGGATCACCAGATCGGCCCCCAGCGCGATCGGCTGTTGCAGGGCGGGAGACAGGAAGGTGTTGTCCACCGCTGCCTTGCAGCCGACGGCATGGGCCCGGGCGCAGAGGTCGGCCACGTCGACCACCCGCATCAGCGGATTGGACGGGGTCTCGATCAGGATCAGTTTCGGCTTCAGGGCGAAGGCGGCATCCAGGGCGGTGCGATCATTCTGGTCGACGAACTGCACCTTGAAATGGCCACGGCCGGCGCGGGCGCAGAGCAGGCGGTGGGTACCGCCGTAGAGGTCATGGGGCGCAATCAGCAGGTCACCGGGCTCAAGGGCGAAGAGCGCCAGATCGACGGCCGCCATGCCGGTGGCCGTCACCACCGCCCCGCAGCCCCCCTCGAGTTTCGCCAGGGTTTCGCCGAGCATGTCACGGGTGGGATTGCCCGAGCGGGTGTAGTCGTAGCGCCGCTTACCCTCCAGGCCGTCGAAACTGTAGTTCGAGGACAGATAGAGCGGCGGCATCACCGCGCCGTGCGCCGGATCGCTGTTCACGCCGTAACGGGCGGCGGTCGTACAGGGGTGGGGGTCGGACGGACAGGTCATGCGGCGATCTCGCGGGTCGGAAGGGAAAGGGGGCTGAGGATGTCGTGCAGGGCGTGGCTGACCCGCTCGCATTCCTTCAGGAAGGCGTCGTGGCCGAAGATGGAGGGGGCCTCGATGAAGCGGCGCAGGTTCGGGGCGCGGGCGGCGAGGTCGCGACTGTCATCGATCGGCACCAGCCGGTCCGAGGTGAAGCCGATGACGGTCAGGGGGCAGCGGATCGCCCCGGGCGCGACGGTGTGACGGTCCAGCGAATCCGACAGGGCGATCCAGCGCGCGGCGTCGGTCACGTCCCTGTAGGCGACGCCGCGGGCGATCAGATAGTCGCAGACCGGATAGGGATCACCGGCCCGGGTGGGCGGTGTCGAGGCGAAGCGCAGGCCGAACTCCTCGGCCGTGCGATAGCTGATCATGGCCAGTTCGCGGGCCAGGGCGATCCCCTCAGCCTCGCGGCCGCAGTCACGGGCGAAGGCCAGCAGACGGCGCTGTACGCCGCGCATGGCGGTTGCCGTCGGATGGGTACGGTGAGCGGCCGAGATGACAGCCAGTTCGCCGATCCGTTCCGGAAAGGCCGCCGCGAAGGCGAGGCCGACGCAGCCGCCATAGGAGGCGCCGATGAAGACGTCGATCCGCGGCTCCCCGATCCCGTCCAGCAGCCGGGCCAGAAGCCGGGCCTGATCCGTGGTGGTCAAGGTGACTTCGGCCTCTCCGGAGCCCGGCGCGAGGTCAAAAGCCAGCACCCGCAGGCCGTCCAGATCGATCGGGCCGCCGGCCCTGACCGCCCAGGGCCACCAGCGCGTCGCAAAGCGGCCACCGGAAATACCCCCGGCAACGACCACGAGGGGGCCTTGGCCGGGGCCGTGCAGCCGGCCGACGATCTCCGACGCGGCCAGCCGTTGGCCAGACTCCAGCCGAAAATCGGCGGTGATGGGCACCCGGACATCCCGCCCCGGCGCCTCGTCAACATGTCCCTTGGTGGACGCCACGGTCCGCTCCGCTCTCGCTCAGCGAAACCGGAGGGGCAGACCAATTCTTGCGTGACAGACCCGTGAAGTCAGCCGGTTCCCGGACATGCGGGTACCGTCGCTTCACTCATCTCTCGCGGCTTCCGGGGAGGCCTCGCAGGAGTTGGCACCATCTCCGGGACTGGGAAGTCCCGGAAGGTTGCCCCGGCATCAAAGGGCCTATCCCTCCGCCGGTCTTGATGAGTGACTTCAAGTTGTCGAAGACTTCCGGCGACGTCAATCCCCCTTGTCGCGGTGCGAAA
>CANMXH010000136.1 GCA_947501315.1 Caulobacteraceae bacterium
CCCATGGTCGTGCAACGCGGGCCTGCGTCAAGCGCACGGCACCGGGAAGGGGAGACGGACCGCGGAATCGTGTAAGCCATAGCCATGCAGTCCATCGAATTCCCCATCCCCGGCATCCTGCCCTGCCAGTCCATCGAGGCCCTGATCGCGGCCGGCGCGATCGCCTCGGACACCCCCTTCGACGCCGATCAGGTCCAGCCGGCCAGTCTGGACCTGCGCCTGTCCGACCAGGCCTGGCGCGTCCGGGCCTCCTTCCTGCCGGGCCAGCGCACGGTCGAGGACCGGATCTCCGATGTCTCGATGCACACCATCGACCTGTCGCCAGGCGTCGTGCTGGAGCGCGGCTGCGTCTACATCGTACGGCTGCAGGAGCGGCTGAGCCTGCCGAAAGGCCTGATCGCCCGCGCCAATCCCAAGAGCTCGACCGGCCGGGTCGACGTCTTCGTCCGGCTGCTGACCGATCGCGGCGGGCGTTTCGACGATGTGGCCGAGGGCTATGAGGGGGCGCTGTATCTGGAGATTTCGCCCCAGACCTTCCCCATCCTCGTCCGTCCGGGCACCCGTCTGAACCAGCTGCGGCTCAAGGCCGGCGAGCCACCCCGGCTGGAGACCCGCAGCGTCGGGGTCGAGCTGCAGGGCGGCGAGGGCTCGATCGTCGGCTTCCGCGGCCGCCGCCACGCCGGGGTGGTCGACCTCGACAATATCGACGGCCATGACCCGCGCGACTTCTGGGAGCCGCTGACCCTGCGGCGCGGCGAACTGCTGCTGGACCCGGGGGAGTTCTACATCCTCGCCTCATCCGACGACGTCGAAATCCCCGTCGACCAGGCCGCCGAAATGACCCCGATCGATCCGTCAGTCGGCGAGTTCCGCGTCCACTACGCCGGCTTCTTCGATCCCGGCTTCGGCACAGACGAGGCCCACGGCGCCGGCTCCAAGGGCGTGCTCGAGGTCCGCACCCACGACACCCCCTTCCTGCTGGAACACGGCCAGATCGTCGCCCGGCTGGTCTATGAGCCGCTGACCGAACGCCCCACCCGCCTCTACGGCGAGGG
Organism: Caulobacteraceae bacterium; assembly: GCA_947501315.1. Lineage (GTDB taxonomy): Bacteria > Pseudomonadota > Alphaproteobacteria > Caulobacterales > Caulobacteraceae > Brevundimonas. Next base: position 1,056 of record CANMXH010000136.1, read on the forward strand.
CGGCAGCCACTACCAGCGGCAGGGGCTGAAGCTGTCGAAGCATTTCCGGCCGTGGGGGTGAAGGCGAGGGCTTAGGGCTTAGGGAAGCCGCGCGGCTCTGACTACCAAGACCTAAGCCCCAAGCCCTAAGCCCTACTCCAGCCGATCCGCCTTCCTCAGGTCCGGGAACCACCGCGCCCAGAGACCCGTCGCCGCCAGCGCGCCCAGACCGCCGTACACCGCCGCGCCGATGGGGCCGAGGAAACGCACCGCGACGCCGGAATAGGCCTCGCCCAGCTCGTTGGACGCGCCGATGAACAGCATGGACACGGACGAGACGCGCCCGCGCATGTGATCGGGTGTGGCCAGCTGGATCAGGGTCTGGCGGATGTTGACGCTGATCATGTCCGCCGCCCCGCCGAGGAACAGCACCGCGCCCGACAGCCAGACGCTGGTCGACAGGCCGAAGGTCAGGGTGCAGAGGCCGAACACGGCGACCGAGACGAACATCCATTTGCCGGCGTGTTTCACGATCGGGAACCGGCTCAGATAAAGGGCCACAAGCAGGGCCCCGGCCCCGAACGACGCCCGCAGCAGCCCGAAACCGACGGCGCCGACATGCAGGATGTCGGCCGCAAAGATCGGCGTCAGCAGGGCCACGCCCGCCAGCAGCACCACGATCAGGTCCAGCGAAATGGCCCCGAGCACAATCTTTGTGTTCCAGACATAGGCCAGCCCCTCCTTGACCTGATCGACGGGCGAGACATGGGTCGGGGACGCAGCCGGCTTGCCGCTGGTGCGGATCAGGACAAGGCTGGCGAAGCCGATCGCGAACATGACCAGCGCTACGCCATAGGCACCAGGCACCGAGAAGCCGACGATCACCCCGCCGAGCGCGGGGCCGGCTATGGCCCCGGTCTGGAAGGCGATGGACTGGGCCGCGATGGCCGACGGCAGGGCGCGACGCCCGACCACCATGGGCAGGAAGGCCTGGCTGGCCGGGGCGAGGAAGGCCCGCGCCGCGCCGAAGACGGCGGCCACCGCCAGCAGCCCCCACAGCGGTGGCGATCCGTGCAGCGCCATGAACAGGAAGGCGAGCGCGCAGCCGCCCTCGACCATGACCGACAGGGTGACGGTATGCTTGCGGTCGCGCCGGTCGGCCAGTGCCCCGGCCGGCAGGGTCAGGGCCAGCAGCGGCAGGAACTGACACAGGCCGACGAGGCCCAGATACAGGCTCGCCTCGGCCACCGGATGGTCGCGTCGGGCGATCTCATAGACCTGCCACAGCAGGGCCGAGGACTGGATCTGGATACCGAGCACCGCCGCCACCCGCCCGACCCACAGCAGTCGGAAGTCGCGGATAGCCCAGGGGCTGGCTGGCCCTTCAGGCGGCAGGACCGGCTCTGTCGTCTCGATTGGTCCGGTCACGTGCGGCGGTCGACTTTCGGATAGGATGTGCCGTCGCGGTGGAAATAGCCGTCACCGCGAAAAACCATGTCGATGTCAGGATAGTCGCCGGAATCCCCGCCCGGCGTGCGCGTGCCGACCTCAAGCAAGACCGCCTCGGCGCCGGAGCGGTTCTCGATCTTGTGGCCGTTGGGCACGCCCGCCTTCCAGCCCGCACAATCGCCGGCGCGCAGGAGGGTCTCTCCGTCATCCTCGACCAGCACGACCTCGCCCGATACGACCCAGACGAACTCGTCCTCGCCCTCGTGCCAGTGGCGCTGGCTCGACCAGGCCCCGGCCGGCAGGCGCAGCAAATTGACCCCGAACTGGTCCAGCCCGACCGCATCGCCCAGCCGCCAGCGGCGGCGCGCCTTGCAGGGTCCGGCGAATTCTTCCGGATAGCCGGTGCCGTGGCCGGTCGGGGCGGCGTCTATGTCGATCTTCGGCATGGGATGGCGTCTTCTCGCAGTCGTCCGAACCCCGTAAAGCACAGCCTTATGAGCACCGCATCAACTCCCGTTATCGATCCTGTCTCCCTGACCCGCGACCTGATCCGCAGGCCCTCTGTCACCCCCGCCGACGAGGGGGCGATGGATGTGCTGGAACGCGCCCTGACCGGGCTCGGCTTCCATTGCCGCCGGATGAAATTCGAGGATATCGAGAACCTCTACGCCCGGCGCGGGACGGCCTCGCCCAATCTCTGTTTCGCCGGCCACACCGATGTGGTGCCGACCGGCTCGACCGCGGCCTGGTCCTCCGGCCCGTTCGAGGCCGAGGTGAAGGACGGCATTCTCTACGGCCGGGGCGCGGTCGACATGAAAGGCGGCATCGCGGCCTGGGTGGCGGCGGTCTCGCAGATTCTGGCCGAGGGCGAGGTCCCCGGCAGCCTGTCCTTCCTGATCACCGGCGACGAAGAGGGCCCGGCCCTGCATGGCACCAAACGGGTGGTCGAGGCCCTGATGGCCGAGGGCGAGGTCATCGACGCCTGCGTGGTCGGCGAACCGTCCTCACAGCACGCCCTGGGCGACATGATCAAGATCGGGCGGCGCGGCTCGCTCAACACCTGGATCACCGTCCACGGCAAACAGGGCCATGTCGCCTATCCGGACCGTGCGGCCAATCCGGTCCCGGTCCTGGCCCGGCTGGTCGCCCGTCTCGCCGATCACCGTCTGGACGACGGCTACGAGGCCTTCCAGCCGTCCAACCTCGAGCTGACCACGCTCGACGTCGGCAATACGGCGACCAATCTGATCCCGGCCGGGGCGCGCGGGCGGCTGAACATCCGCTTCAACCCGAACCACACCGGCGAGAGCCTGATGGCCTGGCTCAATGCCGAGGCGGGCAGGGCCCAGGCCGAAAGCGGACTGCGCATCGAGCTCGAGCACCTGCATTCGGGCGATGCCTTCCTGACCCAGACCGGGCCGTTCGTCACCGCCGTGCAGGACGCCGTGGAGGCTTCCACGGGCCGCCGTCCGGAGGCCTCGACCACCGGCGGCACCTCGGACGCCCGTTTCATCCGCGCCATGTGTCCGGTGCTGGAACTGGGTCTCGTCGGCCAGACCATGCACCAGATCGACGAACGCGCGCCCGTGGCCGAGATCGAGGCCCTGGCCGAGGTCTATCGCGCGGTGATCGGGACCTATTTCGAGCGCGCCTGAGGCCATCTCTTGCGCAAGGCACCGCGCACAGTTGGTTCATCACAAAGGACACAAAGAAGGTCACGAAGGACACCAAGGGTCCTGTGGGTGTCCCCGATCAATGCGGCGTACGCCGCAATCCTACGATGCGCGTGAGTGGACACCGGCGGGAAAGCGCCGCGGTCCCGTCGTGTCCTTTGTGACCTTCTTTGTGTCCTTCGTGATGAACCAGCCATCGCCTTCAAGGGGCACCTGCCGCTCAGATCAGCACGGCTCTAGAACAGCAGGTCGAGGCCCAGCAGGGCGGCACCGAACATGGCGGCGAAGGCGACGAGACCATAGAAGGCGTCACGCAGCGGGCTGCCCCGGCGTTCCAGCCTCATCGGCGGCAGTCTGACGGGCAGACCTCTCATGGCCCTCTCCAGTTCGACCCCGGAAGGATGCGCCGGGTTTCTTGCCGGGGTGTTGAGAAACCTGGTTGCCGCCCTCAGTGCAGCGTCGCCTCCAGCCGGGCGATCCGCCGGTCGAGGTCCGCCACCATCTCCTCAAGCCGCGCCTGTTCGGACTTCATGTCGACCGGCGTGCCGTCGTCATAGGTGAGCTGCGCGCCCTTGCCGATCAGGTCGAGGCGATAGAGGGCCGTCACCCGGCGGGCCTTCAGCCGCTCCAGTTCGTCGGCCACGGATCAGTCGCGCTCCAGAAACCGGATCGCGCTCAGCACATGGGTGCGGACGCCCAACGGCAGCACGGCCTCATTGACGTCGAACTCCGGCGAATGGTTCGGCGGCGAGGTCGAGGGATCAACCCCGTCCTTCGAGCCGCCAAGGTGGTAGAAGACGCCCGGCACTTCCTGCGACAGATAGCTGAAATCCTCGGCCACCGTCGTCGGCGGGGTGGCCGGATTGACGTTGCCCGCCCCGGCCGCCTCGGTCAGCACCGGGGCGAGCCAGGCCGACAGCGCCTCATTGTTGAACACCAGCGCCGCGTTCTGGCGCACCGTGAACTCGGCCGTCGCGCCATAGGTCTCGGCGACATTGTCGATGGCGACGCGGGTGCGGGCGACGAGGTCGTCGCGCTGGGCAATGTCGAAGGTCCGCAGGGTGCCGGACAGGACGGCCCGGTCCGGAATGATGTTGTAGCGAACGCCGGCGTCGAGGGTGGCGATGGTGAAGACCGTGGGCGTCGTGGTCGGATCGATGGTCCGCGCCGTCAGGGTATTGATCGTCTGGACGATCTGGGCCGCGGTGGCGATGACGTCGACGCCCTTCCAGGGCCAGGCCCCGTGGGTCTGGCGACCGTTCAGGGTGATATCGACCCGGTCCGAGGCCGCCATGAAGCCGCGCGGGCGGTAGAAGACCGTGCCCGGCCGCCCCGGCACGACATGCAGGCCGAAGATGGCATCGGGGCGGGGGTTGGCCAGCGCCCCCTCCTGGATCATCAGCCGGGCGCCGCCCAGCGGCTCACCGGGAGGGGCGCCTTCCTCGGCGGGCTGGAAGATGAAGACGATGGTACCGGAAATATCCTCGCGCATGCCGGCCAGCACCTCGGCGGCACCCATCAGCATGGCGACATGGGCGTCGTGGCCACAGGCGTGGGCTACCGGCACCGTGCTGCCCATATAGGTGCCGATCGCGGTCGAGGCGAAGGGCAGCCCCGTGGCCTCCAGCACCGGCAGGGCGTCCATATCGGCCCTCAGGGCCACCACCCCGCCCGGCCGTCCGCCGCGCAAGATCCCGACGACGCCGGTCTTGCCCACTTCCGTGCGGACCTCCATCCCCAGCGCCCGCAGGTGTGCAGCGACCAGGGCGGCGGTGCGGGTCTCGGCAAAACCCAGTTCGGGGTTGGCGTGCAGGTCGCGGCGCCAGGCGATGACGCGGGGCATTCCGGCGGTCACAGCTGCCTCGATCCGGTCGAGGGCGACCGGCGCGGTGCCATTCTCCCGCGCCTGGGCCAGGCCCGCAGACAAGGCCAGCGACAGGGTGGAGACGGCGAGCAGGCGGCGGAAGGTCATGGCGGTTCCCAGTATTCGAGAGCCGACAAGGTGCGCGGAGCAGGGGGTCGGGCGCAAG
>CANMXH010000137.1 GCA_947501315.1 Caulobacteraceae bacterium
CCGACCATGCCCGGACCGGAGCCGAACCGCACCCTTTCGCTGACGCTAGCGCGTTTCGCCGATTGACTCGCTCTTTATGGATGGATGACCCTTGCGCCGAAGCGCGTTCGGGCGCGGCATCTCCGCTGCTCCTCCCCGGGAGGGCGAAGGGAGTGGGTGGATGATCAAATACATCGGATCGAAACGCGCGCTGCTGACCGAGATCGCGACGGCGATCCGCGGACAGCTGCCGGACGGCGGGACGGTCTGTGATCTGTTCTCCGGCTCCGCCCGGGTCGGCCATGCCCTGAAGGGGGCCGGCTTCCGCGTCTGGTCGAATGACCACAATGCCTATGCGCACACCCTTGCCACCGCCTATGTCCAGGCGGACCGCGAGCGCTGGCTGGAGCGAGCCGAGTCGGTGCTGGCCGAACTGCGGACCGTGACGCCCGAGGCCGGCTGGTTCACGAAGACCTTCTGCGAGGATGCGCGCTATTTCACGCCGGAGAACGGCGCGGTCATCGACGCGATGCGCGACCGGATCGCGGCCCTGGCGCTGGAGCCCGAGCTGGAGGCCGTCGCCCTCGTCAGCCTGATGGAGGCGGCGGACCGGGTGGATTCCACGGCGGGTCTGCAGATGGCCTATATGAAGTCATGGGCGGCGCGGGCGCTCAAACCCCTTGAACTGCGGATGCCCGACATCCTGCCGGGCGTGGCGGGCGGGCCGTGCAGGGCGACGCGCCGGGACGCGGTGGAACTGGCCCCGGAGGTCGAGGCCGATCTGGTCTATCTGGATCCACCCTACAACCAGCATTCCTACCTCGGCAACTATCACTGCTGGGAGAGTCTGGTGCTGTGGGACCGGCCCGAGACCTATGGCATCGCCAACAAGCGGATCGACGTCCGGACGCGAAAGAGCGCCTTCAACAGCAAGCCCGGGATTGCCCCGGCCCTGCAGGCGGTGATTGAGGGGTTGAAGGCCCCGAACCTGATCGTGTCCTTCAATGACGAGGGCTATCTGGGCCGGGATCAGCTGGTGGCCATGCTGTCCGGCCGGGGCGAGGTGCAGGTGATCGAGATCGCCCGCCCGCGCTACGTCGGGGCCCGTATCGGCATCCACAATCTGAAGGGCGAGAAGGTCGGGGCGGTCGGGCGTCTGCGGAACGTGGAATATCTGTTCGTGGTCAGCGAACGGCCGGTTCGTCTGGCAGATGCGGCCTAGCCACGGGTGGGTTCCAGCAGCGCCCTGATCGGGGCCCAGCTGCGCCGATGCGCGGGGCAGGGACCGAGGGCCTTCAGGGCGGCGGCGTGGATCGGGGCATTGTAGCCCTTGTGGCCGGCGAAGCCGTAGCCGGGGTATTCGGCATCCAGCGCCACCATCAGCCGGTCCCGCGCCGTCTTGGCAAGGATGGAGGCGGCGGCGATCGACAGGGACAGGCTGTCGCCCTTGACAACCGTCTGGATCGGGCACGGCAGTTTGAACCGGTAGTTGCCATCTACCAGGGCCGCGGCCGGCGGGACCGCCAGCGCCTCGATCGCACGGCACATGGCCAGGCCGGTGGCGTGCAGGATGTTCAGCTGATCGATCTCTTCCACCGAGGCGAAGCCGACGCCCCAGGCCAGGGCACGGGCCTTGATCTCGATCTCCAAGGCCTCGCGCCGGGCGTGGGTCAGGGCCTTGGAGTCGTCGATACCGGCGGGCAGGTCGTCGGGATTGAGGATCACCGCCCCCGCCGAGACCGGCCCGGCCCAGGGCCCGCGACCTGCCTCGTCCACGCCGCAGACGGGGCCGCCGCTGGATTCGATCAGCAGGAATTCCAGCGCCAGCGTCGGGAAGCTCCGCGAAAGTTTTGCCTTTGCCGGGATGTTCGGTGGAGTGGTCACTTGCCGCCCATCGCGCGAACCGGCTCGTGACGGAAGCAATCGGTGCCGTGGTCGTTGACCATGCCGGTCGCCTGCATGAAGGCGTAGACGATCACCGGCCCGCAGAAGGTGAAACCCCGCTTCTTCAGCGCCTTCGCCAGGGCGACGGAGTCCGGCGACCGGGTCGGCCAGGGTTCGCCCGCCATCAGCCGGTTCTGGAGTGGGGCACCGCCGACGAAGGACCAGAGCCAGGCGGAGAAATCCTCGCCGCTGTCGCGCATCTCCAGCCAGATCCGCGCGCCCTTGATCGCGCTGTTGATCTTGGCCCGCGAGCGGATGATGCGGGCGTCGCCCAGCAGTCGCTCGATATCGGCCTCGCCGTAGCGGGCGATGATCTCCGGGTCGAAGCCGTCGAAGGCGTCACGCATCCCTTCACGTTTCCTCAGGATGGTGATCCAGGCGAGGCCGGCCTGGAAGCCTTCAAGCACCAGCTTTTCCCACAGGGCGCGGGCGTCATACTCGGGCACGCCCCATTCCTCGTCGTGATAGGCGACATAGAGGGGATCGGTCCCGCACCAGGCGCAGCGGTGAAGTGAGTCGGCCATGGCGGCAGGGTAGAGGATCAGGCGCAAAAAAGGGCCGCGCCCCGAAGGTCACGGCCCTGATTTTCAACCCGCCCGGGCGATCAGCCGGCGGTGTAGCGGTATTCGGTGATCTCGCAGACATTGATCCGGTAGCGGATCAGCTCGTCACCGTCAGCGAAGCGGGCCTTGAAGTCATAGATGCAGGCACCCGAGCCGTCGTCGATGTTGATCCGGACCGAAGCGCCGGAGGGCAGGACGTCCTCACCGAGAATGTCTTCCTCCCAGTCGTTCCGTCCCGAGTTGGAGGCGTAGAAATGGGTCATGGTAACGCCGGTGGCGTTGATGATGCGGACGCGGCGGTCCTCGCCGTCATTGGACTGGAACCCCATCGTCCCGAAGGCGACGGCCGAAATGGCGGCGGCCAGTACGGCACGGCGTGCGAAAGCTTTGAACATGTCACGGATCCTTGAGCGGGATGCGCCCCCTGCGCCCGCTTTGCATATCACCGATGGCTGAACCGCGTCGAGAAGGTGGCGCAATGATTTGTCGGGATCATCCTGACCTGTGCACCACCGCAATGCATGCCTGACGGCGTACCCTGTATCAGCGGCTGATGCGGCCCGATCGTGCCGGCGACCCGGCGGGTCAGGCCGGACGTTCCATCCACGCCGGCCAGCGTAACCTGATCGCCCGACCGTCCGCGGTCAGATCGCCGTCCAGACGATCCAGCCTGAGCAGGGCCATGGCCCCCCCCTCGCGGCCGCTCAGCACCTCGCCGGCCCGAAGGTCGCCGTTCAGAACCTCGGCACCGAAGGGCGGGGGCGGGCCGTCGAAACGGATCGGCAGCATGCGCGTGCGGATACTGCCGCGGCGCTTCATGCGGGAGGTGGTCTCCTGGCCGACGAAACAGCCCTTGCGGAAGTCTATGCCGTTGAGCAGGTCAAAATTGGCCTCGATCGGCCAGGTCTTGTCCGAGAGGGCGTCGGCGGTCGGGTCGGGGATGCCGAGGGACAGGCGGTGTGCTTGCCAGTCGCCCTCGGAGGCATCGGTGGCGGGGTCCGCACCACAGGCCCGTCCACCGAGACCGGCGAGGCGCGGGTCGGGCGTGAAACCTGCGGGCAGGTCGCCGCCCCAGGCGACGAACACCGGGCGCTCGTCCGCCTCGATCGTGACCTGCGCCCGGAGCCTGTACATGGCGAGCCGCTGCAGCAGGGCCTCGCGGTGGTCCGCGGCGACGTCCAGCACGACGGCATCGGCCTCGCCCCACAGGAACAGGTCGAACAAAAGCCGCCCGGGCGGTGACAACAGACCCCCGAACCGAAGCGCGTTCGGTGCCAGGCTCTCGATGTCCTGGGTCAGGAGATTGTGCAGGAAGGGGCGGGCGTCGGGGCCTGACACCCGGATCAGGGCGCGGCTGTCGAGGTGGGCGATAAGGGTGCTCATGGCGTCCAGATAGGGCTTCGCGGCTCCGTTCTACAGGCACGTGCCCCAAGTTGGTGTCCCCGGACGGGCGACCAAGGCATCAATGCCGGTTCGCATTTCGCCCGGATCGACGCGACTGATTTGTTCGAACATCTCCAACGGGTCACCCCGGCAAAGTTCCGTTTCAGGTGCGCCAACGTGGGCCTGCTCAGATTTGAACTGCGCGATCTGCTCGGGTGTGAGATCCGAATTGGCCCGAACGTAGTCATCCAGCCTTTGAACGGTCCGGCGTAGTTCAGCCTGTGCCTCCGGGTAACGTTCCGGGGCACAGCGCCGCCCGACTTCCTCGACCAGACTGTAGATGGCCCACGCACAGATGACACCCTCCCCGGCCGGGGCTTCACGGGTGGCTTGCGGAGTGGGCGAGGTGGACGCTGCGCCTATCAGCAGGCTGATTGAGCTCGCTATCCAGACAGTTCGAACTTTCACGGCATCCTCCCTCGTCCACAGCGAACTTACGCGTATGTCGCAGGAACGCGACCCCGACGACACTGACAGAGCGAGAATCCGTATACGGTGCTTTCATGACGGGACGCTTCCCCATCCTCTATATCGCCGAAGCGGACGCGAGCGACGCGGTCCTGTCGTCGGGCGTACTCGCCTGTATGGTCGAGGCCATGCCCCGGGCGACCTTCACGGTGGTGGGCTCGCCGAAGAGTGCGCCCCTGTTTGCCGATACGCCGCGTCTTGACCGGTTGATCGTGCTGGAGCGCGACAGTCGGCTGGACTGGCTGGGGCTGTGGAACAAGGTGCGGGAGACGCGCTGGGGTCTGGTGGTCGACATGCGCGGCACCACCCTTTCCAGCAAGCTGAAGCGTCAGAAGCGCGCCGTGCGCGGGGCCTGGGAGGCCGGGGTCCATGCGGTCGAGCAGGCGGCGCGGGTGCTGCAGCTGGAGCAGGTGCCGGCTCCGAAACTGTTCCTGTCCGAGGCGACCCGGGCAGCTGCCGACGCCCTGATCCCGGCGGAGGATGTTCCCTTGCTGGCCATCGGTCCGGGCGCGGACTGGATGGGCAAGGCCTGGCCGTCCGAACGCTATGCCAAGTTGGCGGTCGCCCTGGTCGGTGATGGCGGGCCGCTGGAGGGCGGGCGTGTGATCGTCGTTGGCGACGAGCATGCGCGCGATACGGCGCACACCATCCGGCTGTCGCTGCCGCGCAACCGCGTGACCGAGCTGCAGGGACGGTTGGGTCCGCTGGAGACCGTCGCCGCCGTGGGACGGGCGGCGCTCTATGTCGGCGCTGACACCATCTGGACCGATCTGGCGGTCGCCTCGGGCACCCCGGTCGTGGCCGCCTTCGGGCCGTCGGATGAGGCCGAGCATGGGCCGTGGGGCGGGGTCGCCGTGCGCGGGCCGCGGTCGGTCGATGAGTTCCGCAAGATCGATCCGAACCTGAACCAGGCGATCCTGCACATGCATGACCTGCCCGCGGATCGGGTGATCGCCGCGGCGAAGAGGCTGCTGGCCGAGCGCGCGATCGGATAGAGGTTTCGACCCGGCCGGGTCCGGCTTCAGTCGGCGCTGGTCCGGTGCGGCTGCAGGATAAACCCGGCCACATCCTCGACCACGCCGGGGGCCAAGGGCAGGGTCGGGTCGCTGTAGGTGGCGATGTTGCCGGCGCGGTCGGCGGGGGCGATCTTCAGCAGGTGGTTGACCCCTTCCCAGATCGTCAGCCGTGCGCCGGGACGGGCGGCGGCGAGGGTGAGGCTGAGCATGGCAGGCTCCCGGGCAGGGACAGATGGACCGACGGTCAGATCGAGAAACTGACCCCGCAGCCGCAGCTGGAAGCCGCGTTCGGATTGCGCACCACGAACTGGGCACCGGCCAGATCATCGACGAAGGCGATCTCCGAGCCCTTGAGGAAGGGCAGGGAGACGGGGTCAACGAGCGCGGCCTGGCCGTCGGTCTCGATGCGGATGTCGTCGGCCTCGGCGGCCTCGATCAGTTCGAAGCGATACTGGAAACCGGAGCAGCCGCCGCCGTCGACGGCGACGCGCAGCAGGACCGGATGGCCCTCTGCCGCGGCCAGTTCGGCCAGTCGTCCGGCCGCGCTTTCAGACAGCGACAGGCCATGGCCGCCGGAGGCGGGCGAAATCCGGAACAGGGGGGCGGCCGGATCAGTGCTCATTGGACGGTGCTCACGAGGGGTATATGAGGCGTTCAGAGCCGATCGCAAAGGCCCGGACCCGAAAGAGCGACTGATCTTGATCCCCGAACGCGCACCCTGGGCCGAATATCCGGA
>CANMXH010000138.1 GCA_947501315.1 Caulobacteraceae bacterium
CGTCAATCCTCTGCGGCCGCGCGGCTGCCGACGACGGTCTTGAGGGCTTCAAGGGCCCGCTCCCGCGCCATGGCATGATCGACCAGGGGCCGCGGATAGTCGCGACCCAACCGGACGCCGGCCAGATCGAGCACACCGATCGGGGCTGTCCACGGGGCATGAAGCCACCGATCCGGCAATTTGCGGAGTTCCGGAACCCAGCGGCGGACATAGCGACCGTCTGCATCGAATTTCTGACCCTGTGTGACGGGATTGAAGATCCTGAAATACGGAGCAGCATCGGCTCCGGATCCAGCGACCCACTGCCAATTCTGCACATTCGACGCCAGATCGGCATCCACAAGGGTGTCGCGGAACCAGGCCTCGCCTTCGCGCCAGTCGATCAGCAGATGTTTGACCAGGAAGGAGGCCACGATCATCCGCACGCGATTGTGCATGAAACCGGTCGTCCAGAGCTCACGCATGCCGGCATCCACGACGGGATAGCCGGTGCGTCCGCGCTGCCACGCCTCGAGCCCGGCCGGATCATTGCGCCAGGGCATGGCGTCATATTCGGGCCGGAAGGCTGCGTCGGTCATCTGCGGGAAGGCATGCAGCAGATGGGCCGAGAACTCCCGCCAGCCGATCTCGGCGACGAATTTGTCGACCTCTGGGGCCGGGACGCGACCCTCGGTGGCTGCGGCCCGTGCCGCCCCGATCGCGCGCCAGGGGCTGATCTCACCGAAATGCAGATGGGGCGAGAGGCGGCTGGTGGCCGGTTCGGCGGGAATGTCGCGGCCGAGGCTGTAGGATTTCAGTCCGCGTGACAGGAAGGCCGCCAGGGCGGCCTCGGCCCCGGCTTCCCCCGGCGTCCAGTCGAAGCCACCGGACCAGTCAGGCCGACGGGGATGCAGGTCCCAGGTATTGATGTTGTCGGAAGCGAGCCCTGTCGGGGTCCTCAGGCTGTCCGGCGCGGGGGCCGGGGGCGGCGCGACGGCGGTGGCCAGCAGGGCCCGATGGAAGGGGGTGAAGACCTTGTAGGGCAGGCCGGAGCCGTTGAGCACCGACCCTGGCCTTGCCAGCAGGGTGCCGTTCCAGCCCTTGCAGGTGACGCCCTCGGCCTGAAGTCCGTGGGCGATGTCGGCGTCGCGGGCGAAGGCGTCGGGCTCGAAGCGGCGGTTCAGGAAGACGGTGCCGGCCCCGGCCTCACGAATCAGCCGTCGTAGTTCGGCCTCGCTGTCGCTGCGTCGCAGGATCAGGCGCGAGCCGAGTGCGCTCAGCGCGGCGTCCAGCGCGCGCAGGGACTTGTCCAGCCACCAGAGGGAGGCTCCGCCCATTGGAGTGGCCGCGCCCTGGTCAAGGATATAGACCGGGATGACCGGGCGGCCGGTCTCAACAGCATGGGTCAGGGCCGGATTGTCCGCCAGCCGCAAATCCCGGCGGAACCAGAGTATCACCGGGGAGTCGTCGGCCTTGGTGGTCATGCGGTCGGGCTCCGTGATAGCTTGCGAACCTCGTCGTCCGACGCCACCTGATTGCCGCATGAGTGCGGCATTGACCGCGCATAGCCAAGCCGCAAATCCGGGAATTCCGCCTTGTCCAAGCCGAACGCTGTTATCGATATCTCGCAGGGCCTGAAGCGGCCGGTCTCCATCGGTGGCGGTCAGCGGATCGTCTTCATCGCCGGCCCGTGCCAGCTGGAAAGCCGCCAGCACGCGCTGGAAATGGCCCATGCCTTGAAGGAGATCGGTGAGCGCCTGAATGTCGGCGTCATCTACAAGACCAGTTTCGACAAGGCCAACCGCACCTCGGCCACGGCCGCGCGCGGGTTCGGTCTGGAAGGCTCCCTGCCCATCTTCGCCGAGATCCGCGAGGTTACCGGCCTGCCGGTCCTGACCGATGTTCACACCGAGGAACATTGCCGCATCGCCGCCGAGGCGGTGGATGTGCTGCAGATTCCGGCCTTCCTGAGCCGCCAGACCGACCTGCTGCTGGCCGCCGCCGCGACGGGCAAGGCGATCAACATCAAGAAGGGCCAGTTCCTGGCCCCGTGGGACATGAAGAACGTCATCGCCAAGGTGGTCGGGGCGGGCAATCCGAATGTCATGGCCTGCGAGCGCGGGGCCAGCTTTGGCTACAATACGCTGGTGTCGGACATGCGTGCCCTGCCGATCCTGCGCGAGATCGGCTGTCCGGTGGTGTTCGATGCGACCCATTCGGTGCAGCAGCCGGGCGGGCAGGGGACGTCTTCGGGCGGGCAGCGGGAATTTGTGCCGGTGCTGGCACGCGCTGCTGTGGCGGTGGGCGTGGACGCCGTCTTCATGGAAACCCACCAGGACCCCGACAATGCGCCGTCGGACGGGCCGAACATGGTGCCTCTGGACCAGTTCGAGGCGCTGGCGGCTGATCTGATCGCCTATGACGACCTGACCAAGGCGCGGATGGCGGCCATTTCCCTTTCTGGGGCGCACTGAATCCGATAGGCCAAGGGGATGGCTGAACGGACGCTCGATCTCGGACAATTGCAGGCGCTTCTGGAGCGGGTGCGTGGGCTGAAGGTCGCCTGCGTCGGCGACCTGATGCTGGACCGCTATGTCTATGGCGAGGTCAGCCGGATTTCACCGGAAGCGCCGATCCCGATCCTTCGGACGCGCCGTATGACGGCCATGCCCGGCGGCGTCGGCAATGTGGCGCGCAATGTCGCGGCCCTGGGCGGCGTGGCACGGCTGGGTGCCGTGGCCGGTCAGGACGCGGCCGGTGACGAACTGGCAGCGCTGATCGCTGCCGAACCGGGCATTGAGGACGCGATCGAGCGCCGCGCCGGGGTCGCCACCATCGTCAAGACGCGCTTCGTTGCCGCCGGGCAGCAGTTGCTGCGGCTCGACGACGAGGCTGCGGCTCTGCCGGGCAAGGAAAGCGATGCCTTTACGGGTGCTTCTGTCTATCTGCTGTCGGACTATGCGAAGGGTGTGGTCAGCGATGCGGTGATCGCCCAGGCGCTGGCCGCGGCGCAGAAGACGGGTGCGCCGGTGGTGGTCGACCCCAAGGGTCGGGACTTCGCCCGCTATGGTGCGGTTGATCTGATCAAGCCCAACGCCAGTGAACTGGCCGGGGCCACGGGCCTGCCGGTCGAGACGGATGCGGAGGTCGAGACGGCGTTGGCGACCCTGCTCGATGCCACGACGGTCAAGGCGGTGGTGGTCACGCGGGCGGGCAAGGGCATGAGCCTGATGCGGCGCGGCGGACCGGTTCGCCATTTCCCCGGACGGGCGCGCGAGGTGTTCGACGTTTCGGGGGCCGGCGATACCGGTCTGGCGGCTCTGGGGCTGGCGCTGGGGGCCGGAGCCTCGCTGGAGACGGCGGTCGGGTTCGCCATCCTCGCCTCGGGTGTGGTGGTCGGAAAGGCGGGCACGGCTGTGGTCAGCCCGGCGGAGCTGATCGACGCCGAGATGAGCCAGCACGCGGCCGGGGCCCACGCCAAGGTGATGCCGCTGGAGGAACTGGCGCAGGTGGTCGAGGGCTGGAAACGGCAGGGGCTGAAGGTCGGCTTCACCAATGGCTGTTTCGACATCCTGCATCGCGGCCACGTCGCCTATCTGGCCCAGGCCCGGGGATGGTGCGACCGGCTGGTGGTGGCGCTGAATACGGATGCCTCGGTGCGGCGGCTGAAGGGCGAGGGGCGGCCGATCAACGATCTGGACAGTCGGGCCGTGGTGATCGGCGGGCTTCAGTCTGTGGATCGGGTCACGGCCTTTGACGATCCCACGCCCCTGGCCCTGATCGAACGGCTGCGACCCGATGTGCTGATCAAGGGCGCGGACTACAGCCGCGAGGGCGTGGTCGGCGGCGATCTGGTCGAGAGCTGGGGCGGAGAGGTCAGGCTGGCCAATTTCGAGGACGGCTATTCGACAACGAAGACGATCGGGAAGATGAAGGACGAAACATGAGCCGGCGCATGATCGTGGTCACCGGCGGTGCGGGCTTCATCGGCTCCAACATCGTCGCCCGTCTGTGTGCCGAGGACCGGCGCGACGTGATCGTCTGTGACCGGCTGGAGGACGCGGCCCTGGGCAAGTGGCGGAATATCGCCAAACACCCGATCGCCGACTTCTGGCAGCCGGAGGAACTGTTCGACCAGTTGGAGCGGCACGCGGAATCGATCGAGGCCGTGGTGCATATGGGGGCGATTTCCTCGACCACCGAGCCGGACGCCGACCTGATCCTGCGGACCAATTTCAGCCTGTCGCGGGACATCTGGGACTGGTGCGCCCTGCGGGATGCGCGGATGATCTACGCCTCCTCCGCGGCCACCTACGGAGACGGCGAGGCCGGGTTCGAGGACGATGACAGCCTTGAGGCACTGTCTTCGCTTCGACCACTTAATGCCTACGGTTATTCGAAAATGTTGTTTGACCAGTATGCGGCGCGGCAGTCGGATCGCGGCCAGTCGCCGAGCCAGTGGGCCGGGCTGAAATTCTTCAACGTCTACGGCCCGAACGAGGGCCACAAGGGCGGGATGAAGTCGGTCGTGGCCCAGATCTGGCCCAAGGTTCAGGCCGACGAACCGGTCACCCTGTTCCGGTCGCACAACCCGGCCTATGCCGACGGCGGCCAGATGCGCGACTTCGTCTTCGTCGAGGACGTGGTCGATATCGTCGAATGGCTGCTCGATGCGCCGCATGTCTCCGGCGTGTTCAATGCGGGTTCGGGACAGGCGCGGTCCTTCCTCGACCTGGCCCATGCGACCTTCGCCGCTGCGGGCAAGACGGCGCGGATCGAATATGTCGACACCCCGGAAAGCATCCGCGACAAATACCAGTATTTCACCGAGGCGCGGATGGAGCGGGTGCGGGCCGCAGGTTTCGAGGGCCAGTCGACGCCGCTGGAAGAGGGGGTCCGGCGCTATGTGCAGAGCTTCCTCGCAACGACGGATCCCTATCGATGAAGACCGGCCGGATGAGCCTGCGCCAGTGGGTCGGCTGGACCGGCCTTGGCATTGTGCTGTTGCTGGCCACGGCCCTGGCGATCTGGCGGGGTGACATTCTTCAGGCCGGTCTGGACCCCCAGGTGCCGTTCCAGACCTACACGCCGCCGCCTGCCCCCGACTATGGCAGCCCGGCGGCCTGGGCGCTGCTGGACGTGCGTGGGCCGGGCTCGGGGCCTGCAGCGGTCTTCTTTGTGCATCCCACCACCCATGACGGCGGTCGCGAATGGAACGGGCCGATCGGGGATCCGGAGGCCGACGCCTGGCTGGAGCGGGTCGTCCTGCCCAACTATGCCGGTCCCTTCGCGCGGGCGGGGGCTATCAGCGCCCCGCGCTATCGCCAGGGCAGCCTCTATACCCGGCTGACCCTGCGCGACGATGCGCGCGAGGCGCGAGCCTTTGCCTGGCGCGACATCGCCGCGGCCTTCGATGTCTGGATCAGGCGACATCCGGACGGCCCCCTTGTGCTGGCCGGGGTCGAGCAGGGTGGCGATCTGGTCGAGCGTCTGGTGCGCGAGCGGGTGGCCGGCGACCCTGCCCTGCGCGCCCGGCTGGTGGCCGTCTATCTGGTGGATGTCGTGGCCGCCGTGGATTCCCTGACGGTCGAGGTTCCGGCCTGCGCCAGCCGCGCCCAGGCCGGCTGTATCGTCGCCTGGTCGCCGGTCAGCGAGGGCAATGACGGGGCCGGGCAACGGCGGCTGAGGCGGGCCCTTGTCTGGGACGAACGAGGCCGGCTGGTCGATCTCGCGGGCCGGGAGGCCTTGTGCGTCAACCCGGTGACCGGCTCGACCGACACGGCCCCGGTTGAGGCTCGCCTGCATCAGGGGGCAACCAATGCCACCGGCCTCGAATGGGGTGTTCGCCCGGCCCTGATGGCCCGCGAAATCGCCACCCAGTGCCGCGGCGGCCTGTTGCGCCACACCGAGTTGAAGACGGAGTCGTTCCGCGAGACGGGCAATTGGGCAGACCGAAGAAAATCGCGGCCTTACAATCTGTTCTATGGCGATATTGAAGCAGATGTTCAGGCCCGGATGGTTGTCTGGAAGGCCGGCCAGCCGGCCTAATCAATCCCCGGCCGGTCGTTGCGCCAGTCGAACAGGGCTTCCAGCACCTTGACGGCCTCGCCCCGGGGGGAGGTCAGA
>CANMXH010000139.1 GCA_947501315.1 Caulobacteraceae bacterium
AACGACGGTCACGGCCGCGGTCCAGACCAGCGGCACCTTGATGTTCTCGAACGGTCCGTCGCGAAACGCCACGGCGCGCCTTCCTCAGAAAAAGGGAATCAGCGGGACGCCCCCGGCCGATCTGGGCAGCCTATCGCAAAATCCGTGCCTTTTGGGAACCGGCTTGGACGCAACGATAGAGGGGATTTGCAGCCTTTGTTCGGCCGGACCCCTAGAGGGCCGAGTCGAGCACGCCCTTCATCCAGCGCGGATGCTCCAGCACCCGGCCGCAACCGATGGCCACGCAGGACAGCGGATCGTCGGCGACCGAGACGGGCAGGCCCGTGTGGTCGCGGATTTCGGCATCCAGGCCGCGCAGCAGGGCACCACCGCCGGTGAGCATGATGCCCTTGTCGGCGATGTCGGCGGCCAGTTCGGGCGGGGTGGCTTCCAGCGCGACCTTCACGGCCTCGACGATCTGGGAGACGGGTTCCGCAAGGGCTTCCGCCGCCTGACGCTCGGAAATGCGGACCTCGCGGGGCACGCCCTGCATCAGGTCGCGGCCCTTGACGTCGATCGACAGGCCCTCGCCGTCGGCCGGGATGCGGGCGGTGCCGATGTCCTTCTTGATGCGTTCGGCGGTGGTCTCGCCGATCAGAAGGTTATGGTTGCGGCGCATGTAGGAGATGATCGCCTCGTCCATCTTGTCGCCGCCGACGCGGACCGAGCGAGAATAGACGATGCCCGAGAGCGACAGCACGGCCACCTCGGTGGTGCCGCCGCCGATGTCTACGACCATGGAGCCGGTGGGCTCGTGGATCGGCAGGCCGGCGCCGATCGCGGCGGCCATGGGCTCGTCGATCAGGCCGACGCGGCGGGCCGAGGCGTTGAGGCAGGAATCGTTGATCGCGCGGCGTTCGACGGCGGTGGCACCGGACGGCACGCAGACGATGACCTTGGGGTTCACGAAGCCCTTGCGGTTATGAACCTTGCGGATGAAGTGTTTGATCATCTCCTCGGCGACTTCGAAGTCGGCGATGACCCCGTCGCGCATGGGACGGATGGCTTCCATGTGGCCGGGGGTGCGGCCCAGCATCTGCTTGGCCTCGATGCCGACGGCGTGCACGATCTTGCGGCCGCCGACGTTGCGCAGGGCAACCACGGACGGCTCGTTCAGCACGATGCCCTTGCCCTTCATATAAATCAGGGTGTTGGCGGTGCCGAGGTCGATGGCGATGTCGTTGGAGATCGCGCCAAAAATGCTGGAGAACATGGGTCCGGGATACCGTTCGTTCGGGCCTTGGAGGGGCGGGCGTCAGTCTCGATCCGCTTCGGCGACGCCCCGGCGTCGCGCATCCCCACGCGCCGCCTCCTGATCGTTATCGCCTGACCGACCTTGGCGCTCGTTTGCCCTTGTGCGAGGGCGATTACAAGCCCCGTCGCCCGGCGAGATGCATTCAGAAGGTGCCAAGCTGCGCCTTTGGGGCGGTCTCACCAGAACGTGACGCCGAACCGCTTCGGGCGCAGCTGTCAGTCGGCGCCGGAGGCCCGCTCCCGCCGTTTGACCAGTTCGCGAACCCCCAGCATCAGCCCCAGCCAGACGACGGCGACACCCGCCAGGATCAGCGAGGTCCAGACACCGTCCCCGCTGACCGCCGAGACCACCGCCCCGCCGAAGAAGGCGACCAGGGCGGTCTTGGGCAGGACGCCGAGGGCGCAGCCGGACAGGAACCGCCAGAACGAGGCCCGCGCCGCGCCGAAGGCCATGTTGACGACGATGAAGGGGGCCGAGGGCACATTGCGGATCATGAAGCTGGCGTAGAAGGCGTTCTTGCCGACAAAGCCCTTGAGCCGGCCCATGGTCTGCCCGCTGAACCGGTCGACCAGCCGCGCCGTCGGCCCCCGCCCCAGCCAGTAGGTCACCCCCGCCGAGGCCACGGTCGCGGCCCAGCTGTAGACGAAGCCCAGCGACGGCCCGAAGGCGACGACACAGGCGGCGATCAGGATGAACTGCGGCGCCCCGATGAAGGCGGCGACGATGAACAGGACAATCGTGGCGGCGAAGGCCCAGGGACTGCCGCGATAGCCCTGCAGCCAGGCCTCGAGGTTCTCCTCGGCCGCCAGTCCCAGCTGGCTCTTGCCGAGCGCCAGCAGGCCCAGCGTCGCGCCGAGCAACAGCGCGGTCGCCAGCACGGCCCGCCAGCGGCGGGCTTCCATGTTGAGGATGAAGTCGAGGAGGCGGCGCATCCGGCCCGAATTAGCACCGCTGTTCGCCCCGGGCGAGCGCGCACGGTTTGATCAGGCTTTCGCATCTGCGTAATGAAGTCATCCGCCCGGGAGTCGCCATGTCCAGCCTGCAGTCCTCCGCCCTCGCCCGCGTCAAGCCGTCGGCCACCCTCGCCGTGACCGCCCGGGCGCGCGAGCTCAAGCGCGAGGGGCGTGATGTGATCGGCCTGGGGGCCGGGGAGCCGGACTTCGACACGCCGGAGAACATCAAGGAAGCGGCCATCGCGGCCATCCGGCGCGGCGAGACCAAATACACCGACGTTGACGGCCTGCCCGAGCTGAAGGCGGCCGTGGCGGCGAAATTCGCCCGCGAGAACGGCCTGACCTATGCGGTGAACCAGATCCATGTGGCCCCGGGTGGCAAGACGGTGATCTACAACGCCCTGCTGGCCACCCTGTCGCCGGGCGATGAGGTGATCGTGCCGGCTCCCTACTGGGTCTCCTACCCTGACATGGTGCTGCTGGCCGGCGGCGAGCCGGTGCGGGTGGTCGGGCATGAGGCCGACGGCTTCAAGCTGAAGCCCGAGGTGCTGGAGGCGGCGATCACGCCGCGGACCCGATGGCTGATCCTGAACTCGCCGTCGAACCCCAGCGGCGCGGCCTATACGGGCGACGAACTTGAGGCGCTGGCCGCCGTTCTGCGCCGCCATCCGCAGGTCTGGATCCTGACGGACGACATGTATGAGCACCTGATCTACGGCGACTTTGATTACAGGACGATCGCCCAGGTGGCGCCGGACCTCTACGACCGGACCCTGACGGTCAACGGCGTGTCCAAGGCCTATGCCATGACCGGCTGGCGCATCGGCTATGCGGGCGGGCCCAAGCCGCTGATCGATCTGATGCGCAAGGTGGCGGGGCAGACGACCTCCAACCCCTCGTCGATCAGCCAGTGGGCGGCGGTCGAGGCGCTGAACGGGCCGCAGGACTTCATCGCCGAGCGGGCGAAGCATTTCGAGGCACGGCGCGATCTGGTGGTGTCGATGCTGAACCAGGCGACGGGCATACGCTGCGCCGTGCCGGAAGGCGCCTTCTATGTCTATCCGTCGATCGAGGGGCTGATCGGCAAGACGACCGAGGGCGGGGTGACGATCGACAGCGACGATACCTTCGCCACCGAATTGCTGGATGCCGAGGGCGTGGCGGTGGTGCAGGGCTCGGCCTTCGGCCTGAGCCCCTATTTCCGCATCAGCTATGCGACGTCGGAGGCCGTGCTGGAGGAGGGCTGCCGCCGGATCCAGCGGTTCTGCGCGGGGTTGCGCTAAAATCACTTTTTGATTTCTATTTCAACTTCGAATACCGTTGCGGCCTCGTGGCGGAGGCCTATCATGACCCAGCAACTGGAACCGACGGCCCTGAACGCGGCCTTCGCCGAACGTCTATTGTGGGCATGCAACAACGCGGGCGTGCCTTCTCTCCACCATGGCCGCTTGCGCTGGGTCCGTGATCAAATGGAGCGTCGCTTCAACGAGCAAGTGACTGACGAAGGCGTTCGCAAATGGTTCTCTGGTAAAGTGTTTCCCCGCCCCGGAAAGTTGATTATGCTCGCTGCCATTCTCGGCGTCGACGCAGGCTGGCTCTCAAATGGTCCCGGCGCCGCCTTCGTCGAGGAGAAAGTCGCTCCCTTTCGACATTCCAAACCACCCGTAGAAGGCGACCGGGGGCGGTTCATACTGGATCGCATTCGGGAAGAGCTGGGCGGGACGGTCACCGTCATGCCAGGCGTCGATCTGACGGAACCCACTGGAGAAATCTGGGACGCAGAGCGTGACTGAACGCCCAATCCTGCTCGACACCTGCGCGGCGCTCTGGCTCGCGGCGGGGGAGATGAAGAGCCCCGCGTTGGACGAAGTCCGATCGACCCTCTCCGCCGGGACATCCGTCCTCGTGTCTCCGATCACCGCGTGGGAAGTCGGCGTGCTGGTTTCCAAGCGACGGATCGCCCTCGCCATGCCGGTGCTGACCTGGTTCGAAGCTTTGGTGGGGGCTGGCATTGATCGCGCCGAGCTGTCGCCCGCAGTCCTCGTCGCCGCGACCGAGCTCAACGCGCCGGGGCTCCGTGACCCGGCCGACCGGATCATCGCCGCGACCGCGCGCGCCTTCCACTACAGGCTTATGACCCGTGACCGGCCGTTGTTGGAGTTCGCAGCCGCAGGGCATGCTTCCGCGATCGCGTGCTAATGATCAGGCCGCCCGGCTGACCGCGAAATCGGCCAGTTGATCCAGCGCCTCGCGCCAGTCGCTGGCCGGAAGCGCCCGCAGGGCTGACTTGGCGAGGTCGGCGTATTCGCCGGCCGTGTCGAGGGTGGCGTTGAGGGCCCCCGTGCCGACGACCAGTTCGCGCGCCCGGCGGAAATCGTCCTCGGTGCGCTGTCCCTTGTTGATGGTACGATCCCAGAAGGCGTCCTCGCGGCCGCGGGTGCGGGCGGCGGCCAACAACAGGGGCAGGGTCACCTTGCCCTCCCGGAAGTCATCGCCGGTGTTCTTGCCCAGCGCAGCGGCGTTGCCGCCGTAGTCCAGCGCATCATCGGCCAGCTGGAAGGCAAGACCGAGGTTCAGGCCATAGGCGCGCAGGGCCTCGACCGAGACTTCATCGGCACCCGCACCCACAGCACCAGCCTCGGCGGCGGCCGCGAACAGTTCGGCCGTCTTGGCCGAGATGATTTGCAGATAGGTGTCCTGATCCAGATTCAGGTCGTGGGCGCGCGTCAGCTGCAGCACCTCGCCCTCGGATATGACGCTGGAGGCCCGGGCAAGGATCCCCAGCGCCCGCATCTGGCCGGTCTCGACCATCAATTCGAAGGCGCGAGCGAACAGGAAGTCGCCGACGAGCACACTGGACGGTGCCCCCCAGATCAGATGGGCGGCGACCTTGCCGCGCCGCAAGTCTGACACATCGACCACATCGTCGTGCAGGAGGGTAGCCGTGTGGATGAACTCAACCGCTGCCGCCAGCTTG
Source organism: Caulobacteraceae bacterium (assembly GCA_947501315.1). Taxonomy (GTDB): domain Bacteria; phylum Pseudomonadota; class Alphaproteobacteria; order Caulobacterales; family Caulobacteraceae; genus Brevundimonas. The sequence goes on from CANMXH010000139.1 coordinate 5,225, forward strand.
AACGGGGCGGAAATGTCGCAGCTCGCGCCCGAGGCGCGGGCGGCAGCGATGGTCAGCAGGGGCCGCAACCTTTTGCCGCCGGCAGAGATCAGATGCTCGGCCAGCCGCGGGATGACCGGCACCCGGGACTGCATCCGGTCGAGGATCAGGGCATCAACGGTTGCCATATCGAGCGTCGCCAGCCGCACGAGCGGCTCGACACTCCCCTTCGGGCGGGGCTCGGCAACGGTCACAGCGGCCAACGGGAAACTCATCGAAACGGCGGCGCGAGGGAGAATCGCGCCCGAAAACACAGCCACCGCCTTGCCGGACGGCGATGCCGCGCACAATGGTGATCGCTCCATGAAGGGTCAAGCCGCGTGACCGTCGCACCGTTCCCGCAATTCGAAGCCGCCACCGTCGAGAACGCCCTGCTGGACGGGCGGATCCGGCTGCGTCAACCGGCGAAAGGCTATCGCGCGGGTATGGATGCGGCCCTGCTGGCGGCGGCTGTGGCGGCCACACCGGGCGAGCGGGTGATCGAGGCCGGCTGCGGGGCCGGGGCGGTGCTGATGCAGATTTCGGCGCGGTGTCCCGGCGTCGCCCTGACCGGACTGGAGCGCGATCCGGCCATGGCGGCGCTGGCGCGGGAGAATGCAGCGCTGAACGGGGCGGACGCGCAGATCGTGGAGGGCGACGTCGCGGCGGGGTTCCGGGCGCTGGACCTGCCGCTGTTCGACCGGGCGGTCAGCAATCCGCCCTTCTTCGACGACCCGGGGGCCCTGCGTGCTCCGGCGGAGGGCAAGCGCGGAGCCTGGATGGCGGACGACG
>CANMXH010000140.1 GCA_947501315.1 Caulobacteraceae bacterium
ATCCCCGGCGTCATCGCCCCGCCGCCGCTGATCTACCTCGGCTTCCTGCTGCTCGGCTGGGGTCTGGCCGAGCTCGGGGGCCGGCCGGAGGCGGTCGGGGCCGGGTACAGCTGGCTGGCGGCCGGGTTCGGGCTGGAGATGGAGGTTCGCCGCGGTGTGGCCCTGACCCTCATCATCGGCGGCCTGCTGCTGGACGGGATGGCGGCGGGCCTGTTCCGGCGGCGCGGCACGGCGGTCGAGCCGTGGAAGCCGTCGACGGTCCTGATCCACGAAGGCCCCTACCGTTTCAGCAGGAACCCGATCTATGTCGGCTTTGCCATCACCTATGCCGGCCTGGCCATCGCCATGGACAGCGCCCTGGCCCTGTTCCTGCTGCTGCCCTGTCTGGCGATCGTCGACCAGTTCGTGATCCAGCGTGAGGAACGCTATCTCGCCGCCCAATTCGGTGCCGACTATCAGGCCTATTGCCAGACGGTGCGGCGTTGGCTGTGAGTGACGATGAGCTTTCGGCCATGGCCATCGAGGAGCTGGATCAGGCCTGCAGCCTGATCTGGCCGGAGCTGGTCAAGATCACGCCCTGGGGCGACACCTTTACCGGCATTGCGCCGTCCGGCCGCGAGGTCGAGGTCGAGCGCCGCTATCTCTGGGCCCATGAGCCGGCAGGGGCCGTGGCCGTCGAGATCGAGGTCCGCGACCTCGGGGCCCGGACCGGGGCCGAGGCGCGGGCCCTGATCACACCGCCGCGGTGAGCGGCTCAAAAATCCCCCCTGACGGGAATCGGTCGCGCCGTTAACCTTTGTCGTTGCCAAGCGGTACGGCGAGGGCAAGATGCCCTCGAACACGGACTTCGATCCAGGGGAGCAGCATGTCCTACGGTGCAGACTTTGCGACCGCCGACCCCGGCAATGCTCCGCTGGATCCCGTCATCATGATCGGGGCCGCACCCTCGTTTTGGGGGGCTATCCTGCTCATCGTCCTGGCCGTCGGCCTGATTGGCTGGATCATGGGCCAACACTTCGCCCGATCGAAGGTCGGCGCAGCCGAAGCAATCTGGAACGCGGTCAATGACGCCGTAAAGGACGCGATGAAGGCGAGCACGGAAGCCTTGCCGGATCGTGCGGGCAATCTGAAGCGCGTTCTGCAGGACCGTCTCGGCAAGACCTTGAAATTTGGTGGTGAATTGACGGACAGCATCAAGGATCTGGATAAAGCGATCAAGGGCGAGATCGAGGACAAGGCCCCGGCGGCACCCCCGGCGGCCAAGGTCGAGGCCTGCTCCAGGGAAGCCGGAACGGGATCGGCCGCTACAGCCGCAGCGGCAGCCGCCAACAATGTGACCATCGTATCCCTGTGCCCCCAGCCCACTCCGGCCCCTGCAGCGGCACCCGTCCCGCCCGCCAAGCCCGAAAAGCGGCCGATGACGACCAAGGAGCAGAACGACGCTCTTCGCCTCGCGGTCGCGAAGTTCGACGATTACTGGCGCCACAAGCAGTTGCGTGAGGCCGATATTCGCGAGGTGGTGGCCGAATTGACCAATCCGGGGCCGAAGTCGTCCAAGGTCTCCCATGGGCATGGCCCAAGCGGCACGACCGCAGGCCACTGAACCGGGCCAGGCTGTTTCCCCTTCCGAAAAAACCGCCTAAGCCTTGAGCCATGAAACTCGCCTCGCTCAAGCACGGCCGTGACGGTCGCCTCGTTATCGTTTCCAGCGACCTCGCCTGGTTCACCGACGCCTTCCTGATCGCCCCGACCCTGCAGGCGGCGCTGGACGACTGGGACCGGCTCGAGCCCGACCTGCGGGCCCTGGCCGAAAGCCTCGAACACGGCGGCGTGCCGCGCGGCCGGTTCCACGAGCGCGAGGCCGCGGCCCCCCTGCCCCGCGCCTATCAGTGGGCCGACGGCTCGGCCTATGTGAACCACGTCGCCCTGGTGCGTCAGGCGCGCGGTGCCGAAATGCCCGACAGTTTCTGGACCGATCCCCTGATGTACCAGGGCGGCTCTGACGGCTTCCTCGCCCCCCGCGACCCGATCCCCCTGGCCGACGAAAGCTGGGGCTGCGACCTCGAGGCCGAGGTGGTGGTGGTCACCGGCGACGTGCCCCAGGGCGTGACGCGCGAAGAGGCGCTGGAGCACATCCGCCTCGTCGGTCTCGTGAACGATGTCTCCCTGCGCAACCTGATCCCGGCCGAGCTGGCCAAGGGGTTCGGCTTCGTCCAGTCCAAGCCCGCCTCGGCCCTGTCGCCGGTCTTCGTCACCCCGCGCGCGCTCGGCGACCGCTGGGTCGACGGCAAGCTGAAGGGAGAGCTGAACGTCCAGCTGAACGGCGCCGATTTCGGCAAGGCCGACGCGGGTGTCGACATGACCTTCGACTTCGGCACCCTGATCGCCCATCTCGCCAAGACCCGGTCCATTTGCGCCGGCACCATCATCGGCTCGGGCACGGTCTCGAACCGCGACGCCGACGGTGGCCCGGGCAGGCCGGTCAGCGAGGGCGGCCTAGGCTATTCCTGCATCGCCGAGGTCCGCACGGTCGAGACCCTCCTGCGCGGCAAGCCCGAGACACCCTTCCTCAAGGCCGGCGACACCGTCCGCATCGAAATGCTGGATGACCAGCATCACTCGATCTTCGGGGCCATCGAGCAGACGGTCGCGGGGGTCTGAAGCCCTTTGGATACGAAGGCCGTTCCGGGTCTCGCAGCCGACTGACGGCCTTTTGCCCGATTGACCTGATCGGACCGCGCAAGCTACCAAGCGCGCCTGCCGAAGCGAGCAACCGGCCTGTGCGGGCGTGGTGGAACTGGTAGACGCGCCGGACTCAAAATCCGGTTCCGAAAGGAGTGCCGGTTCGACCCCGGCCGCCCGCACCATCCTGCTTCGCCCTTCGGGCTTCGCAGGACCAGTCCCGGCAGATCAGGCGAAGCAGGATGCCCTGCGAAGCCTTGGCGAAGCAGGGCCGGTTCAGACCACCTGGCCGTCTTCCTTGACGAAGCGGTCCGGCGCTTGCTCCAGCAGGTCGAACACCTTTTCCGACGGGCGGCACAGGGCGGCCCCCTTGGGCGTGCGCACGATCGGGCGGTTCACCAGCACCGGATGGGCCACCATGGCGGCGAGGATGGCGGTGTCCGGGGTGCCGGGGTCCAGCAGGCCGAGTTCGGTCGCCGGAGAGCCCTTCTCGCGCATGGCTTCGCGCGGCGTCAGACCGGCCTCGGCGAACAGGGCACTCAACTGGTCTGCGGTCCAGCCGGCTTTCAGATATTCGACCACCTCGGGCCGGTAGCCGGCGGCCTCGACCATGGACACGACATTGCGCGAGGTGCCGCAGGCCGGGTTGTGGAAGATGGTGACGGGGAAGTCGGTCATGGGGCGCTCCGGGACGGGACCTAACATCCGGCCGGGGAGAAATCACCCTGTGCCGCCGTTTCGAGGCTTGCGCCCGCAAACCGCAGCCCGCATCTGACCCCGATGACTGCGCCTGGCTCCGGACCCGCCACCCCCGCCTTCAAGGGCCCGGGCTTTCCCGAGTTCGTGGCCCTGATCGCCATGATGATGGCGCTGAACGCCCTGGCCATCGACGCCATGCTGCCCGCCCTGCCGGCCATCGGCGATGCCCTGGGCGTAGCATCGGAGAACGGTCGGCAGTGGGTCATCACCGCCTATCTGCTTGGCTTCGGCGTCGCCCAGATCCTCTATGGCCCGCTGGCCGACCGGTTCGGGCGCAAGCCGGTTCTGATGATCGGGCTGGCCCTCTATATCGTGTTCAGTCTGCTGGCGGCGTTTTCACCGACGTTCGAACTGCTGATCGCCGCCCGGGTCGGGACCGGGATCGGCGCGGCGGCCCTGCGGGTGCTGGCCGTGTCGATCGTGCGCGACCGCTATTCGGGGCGGACCATGGCACGGGTGATGTCGCTGAGTTTTCTGGTCTTCCTCGGCGTGCCCATTCTGGCCCCGGCGCTGGGCCAGCTGATCCTGACCGTCGCCCCCTGGCGGTGGGTGTTCGGCGTCCTCGCCGTCGGCGGCACCGCATTCGCCATCTGGGCCGCGATCCGCCTGCCCGAGACCCTGCATCCGGAGGACCGGATGCCGATCCAGGCCGGGCGTATCGCCTCGGCCTTCCGCGAGGCCCTGACCAACCGGCGGTCCATCGGCTACACCCTGGCCATCACCGCCATCTCGGGGGCCCTGTTCGGCTTCATCAATTCCAGCCAGCAGATCTTCTTCGACGTCTTCCACGCGCCGGGCTTGTTCACCGTCCTGTTCGGCGCGGTTGCGGGCGGCATAGCGGTCGCCTCCCTGCTCAATGCGCGGCTGGTCGAGCGACTGGGGTCGCGGCTGATCTCGCACACGGCCCTGCTGGGGTTCATCACCATGTCGGCGATCCATGCGGCGGTGGCGGTGTCGGGCCATGAGACGATCTGGACCTTCGCCGTCCTGCAGGCCCTGACCATGTTCTGTTTCGGCTTCATCGCCGGCAATTTCGGCTCCATGGCCATGGAGCCGATGGGCCATATCGCGGGCACGGCCTCGTCAGCCCAGGGATTCATCTCGACCACGGGCGGGGCGACACTGGGCTTTGTGATCGGCCAGCAATTCAACGGTTCGACGGTACCGATGACGACCGGCTTCGTCCTGCTGGGTCTCACGGCGCTGGTCAGCGTCCTGTTCGCCGAGCGCGGACACCTGTTCAGGGCGCGGAACCTGCCGCCGGTTCCGGCCGCCTCTTGATCTTTTCGGCCCGCCGGGGCGTTGTCCCGGCAGGAAACACACCCGCCGTCCGGACCGAGCCGGGTCAGCGGGATTTTTGGTCAGGGACATTCAATGATCCGCACGCCTGGACTGGTCTTCGCCATGGCGCTCGCCACGGCCCTGGGCGGTTGCGCCATGATCCCCGGCTTCGGCCCGGGACCCGGACCGGCGGCAGCCCCGGCCGTCACGGCCGCACCGGTCGAATATGTGCGGGACGTTCACTCCCATGCCCGGCCGGAGATCGCACGGGTCAAACATGTCTCCCTCGACCTGAACACCGACTTCGCGACCGGAACACTCTCGGGCACGGCCGCGCTGGACATCACCGCCGAGCCGGGAGCGGAGGAGATCATTCTCGATGTCCGCAATCTGGACATCCAGTCGGTTCGCGACGCGTCGGGTACTGCCCTGACGTTCCGGACCGGCGACAATGACCCCATCAAGGGTCAGCCCCTGATCGTCCGCTTCCCCGCCTTCGCCGCCGGCGAGCGGCGCCGCATCGTCATCCGCTATGCCACCCGACCCGACGCCGCAGCCCTGCAGTGGCTGACCCCGGCCCAGACCGCGGGCGGCCGCCAGCCCTATATGTTCAGCCAGGGCCAGGCGATCCTGACCCGGACCTGGATCCCGACGCAGGACAGCCCCGGCATCCGCCAGACCTGGGACGCACGGATCACGACGCCGCCCGGAATGAACGCCGTGATGAGCGCCGAGATGCTGAGGGACGAAGTCGAGCCGACGGCGGACGGCGGCTTCCGCTGGCGCTTCCGCATGACCAATCCGGTGCCCGCCTATCTGATCGCGATTGCTGTCGGCGATGTCGCCTTCGCGCCGATCGACGCGCGCACCGGCGTCTGGACCGAGCCTTCGATGTTGCATGCCGCCGAGGCCGAACTGGCCCCCACGGCCGGGATGGTCGATGCAGCCGAGGCGCTCTACGGCCCCTATCGCTGGGGCCGCTATGACCTGCTGGTCCTGCCGCCCAGCTTCCCCTTCGGCGGGATGGAGAATCCGCGCCTGACCTTCGCCACCCCGACCATCATCGCCGGCGACCAGTCGCTGGTCAGTCTTGTGGCGCACGAGCTGGCGCACAGCTGGTCGGGCAATCTGGTGACCAACGCCACCTGGGACGACTTCTGGCTCAATGAGGGTTTCACCGTCTATTTCGAGAACCGGATCATGGAGGCGGTCTATGGCCGCGACCGCGC
>CANMXH010000141.1 GCA_947501315.1 Caulobacteraceae bacterium
CTTCCTGCGGGACATGACGACCGGACAGGTCCGTCAGATTGCTGCGGACTGGGACCGGTCCGCCGACACCCTGCAGTGGTCGCGCGACGGGCGGACCCTCTATACCACGGCCGGCGACGTCGGTCAGACACGGCTGTTTGCGATCGATGTGGCCCGCGGCGCGGTCGTGACGGTTACCGGCCCGGGCCATGTCTCGGCCTTCCAGCAAACCCCGTCGGGCTTCGTCTTCGCCCAGGACACCCTGACCCGGCCGAGCGAGCTGTTCGTCAAGACCTTTCGCGGGCGGGAAATGCCGCGCCGGATCACCGATGTGAACCCGTCGCTGGACGCCGAGACCTTCGGTGAGCCCGAGCAGTTCAGCTTCCCCGGCTGGAACGGCGAGACGGTGCACGGCTATGTCATCAAGCCTGCCGGCTATGTCGAGGGCCGGCAGTATCCGGTCGCCTTCATCGTCCATGGCGGGCCGCAGAGCTCGTTCGGCAATGCCTGGTCCTGGCGCTGGAACGCCTCGACCTATGCCGGGGCGGGCTATGCGGTGGTGATGATCGATTTCCACGGTTCGACCGGCTACGGCCAGGCCTTCACCGATTCGATCAGCCAGCACTGGGGCGACCGCCCGCTGGAAGACCTGCAGAAGGGCTGGGCCTTTGCCCGGGAACGCTACTCCTTCCTCGACGGCGACAAGGCCTGCGCGCTGGGAGCGTCCTACGGCGGCTATATGATCAACTGGATCGCCGGCAACTGGCCCGGCGCGTTCAAATGCCTGGTCAATCACGACGGCATCTTCGACACCTTCGGCATGGGCTATGCCACCGAGGAGCTCTGGTTCACCGAGTGGGAGAACGGCGGGACGCCCTATGACAACCCGCGTGGCTACCAGGAATTCAACCCGGCCAACCATGTGCTGAACTGGCGCGATCCGATGCTGGTGATCCAGGGCGATCTGGACTTCCGCGTCCCGACCACCCAGGCCCTGTCGACCTTCACCGCCCTGCAGCGGCGCGGCATCGAGAGCCGGCTGGTGGTCTTCCCCAATGAGAACCACTGGGTGCTCAAGCCTGCCAACAGCCGCCAGTGGCACAGTGAGGTGTTCGGCTGGCTGGACCGCTATCTGAGCCCGGTCGAATAGGGGCTGCATGACCCGAAGAGGCCTGTTCGCCCCCGCCCTGGGAATGCTGGCTGCGGCCTGTTCGCCCCTGGCCATGCTGAATACCTTCGGTCCGCGCGACGGCGGGGTGCGCCGCGCCGCGCGCGACCTCGCCTATGGTGATGACCCGCGCCAGAGGTTCGATGTCTTCGTCCCCACAGCGGTCCCCGAGCGCCCCTGGCCGGTGCTGGTGCTGTTCTACGGGGGCGGTTGGGACAGCGGCGACAAGACCTACTACGCCTGGGCCGCCCAGGCGCTGGCGGCGCGCGGCTTCGTCGTCGCCCTGCCGGACTACCGGCTGGTGCCGCAGGTGCATTTTCCGGCCTTCATCGAGGACGCGGCCCTGGCCACGGCCCGGGTCGGGGAAATCGCCGGCCGGTACGGGGCCGATCCGGCGCGGCTGGGGGTTATCGGCCAGTCGGCCGGGGCCCATATGGCCATGATGATCAGCCTCGACCGGCGCTATATGGCCGCCGTCGGGGCGCCCGGCCTGATCCGGGCGGCGGTCGGCCTGGCGGGGCCCTATGATTTCCTGCCGTTCGACGTCCCGGCCTCGATCAACGCCTTTGGCCGCGTGGCCGACCCGACCCTGACCCAGCCCGTGACCTTCGCCCGCGCCGACGCGCCGCCGCTATGGCTGGGTCATGGCACCGAGGATGTGATCGTCCATGCCGAGGACACCACCATCCTGTGCGAGCGGATTCGGGCGGTCGGCGGGCGCTGCGAGGAGAAACTCTATCCCGGCCTGAACCACGCCGACCTGATCTCGACCTTCTCGCCCCTGTTCCGCAAGAAGGCGCCGGTGCTGGACGACGCCACGGCCTTCCTCCAACGCGAACTGGCCGGCTAGGCGCCACCGTCTCGCCAAGGCCATGATCCTCCGCTAGAGGAGGCCATGACAGAAACGATGACACCCCGGGCGGCCCTGGACCGCCTCGAAACCCTCTACAATCAATCCGTCTCCAACCTGCGCTCCGCAGTGGCGACCTTTCTGCGGACCGGCGAACGCGCTGATCCGGAAGCCCGGGCCAAGGGCCTGTTTTCCTATCCGGAACTCAGGGTCAGCTGGTTTGGCGAACGGCCCGGGAACCTTGAAACCCGCGCCTACGCCCGCCTGTCGCGGCCGGGCGTCTATTCGACCACCATCACCCGGCCCGACCTGTTCCGCCCCTATCTGATGGAACAGCTGAGCCTGCTGCAGGCAGACTATGGTGCCACCTTCGAGGTTGGCCCGTCGCATCAGGAAATTCCCTTCCCCTATGTGATGGACGGCTCGGACGTCAGCCTCGACCGCAGCCAGACGGCGGCCGTGGCCCGCTGGTTCCCGACCACCGACCTGGCGAATATCGGCGACGAGATCTCGGACGGCATGTTCGACCTCGGCCGGGACTTCCCGCTGGCCCAGTTCGACGGCCTGCGCACCGACTTCTCCCTGGCCCGGCTGCGTCACTACACGGGCACGCCGGTCGAGGATGTGCAGAGCTACATCCTGTTCACCAACTACAATCGCTATGTCGACGAGTTCGTGCGCTGGGCCTGCGCCCAGCTTCAGGACCCGGAAAGCCCCTATGAGACCCTGGTCTGCGCCGGGGGCATCGTCATCACCCGCGAAACGACCGATCCCGGGACGGCGGTCATGGACGCGGCCTGGAAGAAGCACCAGATGCCGGCCTACCACCTGACCGCGCCGGACTCCGCCGGCATCACCCTGGTCAATATCGGGGTCGGGCCGTCCAACGCCAAGACGATCTGCGACCACCTGGCCGTCACCCGGCCGCATGTCTGGATGATGATCGGCCACTGCGGCGGCCTGCGTCCCAGCCAGACGATCGGTGACTATGTCCTCGCTCATGCCTATCTGCGCGACGACCATGTGCTGGACGCGGTACTCCCGCCCGACATCCCGATTCCGAGCATCGCCGAGGTCCAGCGCGCCCTCTATGACGCCACCAAGATCGTTTCCGGCGTGCCGGGCGAGGAGGTCAAGCGGCGGCTGCGCACCGGCACTGTGGTCACGACCGACGACCGGAACTGGGAGCTGCGCTATTCCAAATCGGCGCTGAGGTTCAACCAGAGCCGGGCCGTGGCCATCGATATGGAGAGCGCCACCATCGCGGCCCAGGGCTACCGCTTCCGGGTGCCTTACGGCACCCTGCTGTGTGTCTCGGACAAGCCGCTGCATGGCGAGATCAAACTGCCGGGACAGGCCAACCGCTTCTATGAAGGCTCTATCTCGGAGCATCTGCAGATCGGTATCCACGCCATCGATCTGCTGCGCGCCGAGGGCAGCCGCCTGCATTCCCGCAAACTCCGCGCCTTCGACGAGCCACCGTTCCGGTAAGGAAGCGTTGGCGCTCTCCCTCCCCCTACGGGGGAGGGAGAGGCGTTGCGTCGCCCTTATTTCTTCAGCCGTTTCGCATTGGCGACGGCGGTGTTGTGGATCGGGCGGATGGCGTCGGCCTGGCCCTGCAGCAGGGCGCTGTTCAGGGTCAGCATCTGCGCGGCCGCCCGGCTCCACCAGCCGACGGCATAGCTGTACTGCGCCTGCATGGCCGCGGCCGGGGTCGCGGCGGTGGCGATCGAGGAGGCGGCCTTCGATGCGTGCCCGGCCTCGGTCATGACGCCCGAGCCCAGCCGGCCGCCGATATCGCCGAAGGTCTTCGCCATGGCCGAGGCCGAGGCCGACAGGGCCTCGACCTTTTCGGTGCTCATCAGCGACATCTCGGCCAGGTCGGCCTTGCGTGGATCGGCCATGCCGGCGGCCATGATCTCCAGCCGGGCGTTGATGACATCACCGGCGGCCTGCATCATCTCGCCACCGGACAGGGCCGTACTGGCCGCCTTCGCCCCGTCGCGGGTCAGGCGGCGGCCGGTCTTCAGCGCTTTTTCAAACTCGGTCATGTCCCAGCCTTGGGCCGGTTTCAGACCTCCGGCAAGGCCTCGGCGGAGAAGTCGGCGACATCCTTGAGCAGGGCCGCGACCGAGGCGTCGATGATGGTCTGGCCCTTTTCCGGGCTGGCCTGGGCCGGATCAGAGCCGATCCGGCCGTCGGGGAAGCGCGCGCGATAGTCCAGCGCGTCGCGGATCGGCCCGGTCGGCGCGATCTGCGGGCTGTAGGTCGCGGTCTTGATGTGATCGGGATATGCCGCCTGGGTCACGGCGATCTCGGACGGTGTGGCGTGCATGCCGTGCCCGGTCGGGAAGATCTTGTTGCACAGGCTGTTGACCCCCGGCAGGTCCCACCAGTTCTTCAGCTTCAGCACAAAGGGCGGCTGCTCCTCGACGAAGCTCCATTCGGCGTAGATTTCGGCGAAGGTGGCCTCGATGGTGGCGACATTGCCGCCGTGGCCGTTGAGGAAATAGATCCGCTCGAACCCGTGCCGGCTCAGCGACGACACCCAGTCGGTGATGGCGGCCATGAAGGTCGAGGGGCGCAGGCTGATGGTGCCGGCGAAGGCCAGGTGATGCTGGGCCATGCCGATATTGAAGGTCGGGGCGACGACCAGGTTCCCGTCCTGCTTCTCCGCCGCATGGGCGATGATCTCGGGACACATCCAGTCGGTGCCCAGCAGGCCGGTCGGGCCGTGCTGCTCGTTGGAGCCGATCGGCACCACCACCGTCTTCGTGGTCTTCAGCCGGGCGTCGATCTCTGGCCAGGACGAAAGATGGATCAGCATGGGAGCACTCCGGATGGGTCTGCACGCGATCTAGGCCGATTGGCGGCCCGGGCCAACCTTGGCGGCGCAGGTCTGTGCTCTTGACCCCGGCCCGGCCCCCGGCGACGAGAGGGGATGAAGCCGACCAAGGCCCGTCCCCGCGCCCGCCCGAAAACTGCGCCGAAACGTCCCGCGGTCATGACCGGGGCCACGGTTCCGGTGTTCGGCTGGCCACCCGACGAGGACCGGGTCGAGGCGATCTTCGAGCGGCTGGCGCGAATCATGCCGGAGCCGAAGACCGAACTGAGCTTTTCCAGCCCCTATACGCTGGTGGTCGCCGTCGCCCTGTCGGCCCAGGCCACGGATGTGGCGGTCAACAAGGCCACCGACAGACTGTTCGCCGTCGCCCACACACCGGCGAAGATGCTGGAACTGGGGGAGGCGGGGCTGGTCCCCTTCATCGCCTCCATCGGCCTGTACCGGAACAAGGCGAAGAACGTCATCGCCCTCAGCCGGATCGTGCTGGAACAGCATGGCGGGGAGGTGCCGCTGAACCGCGCCGACCTCCAGGCCCTGCCCGGCGTCGGCCGCAAGACCGCCAGTGTGGTGCTGAATGAGCTGGGGATCGAGGCCGCCATTGCCGTCGACACCCATGTGTTCCGCGTCTCCCACCGTCTGGGGCTGGCCAATGCCGGGACCCCCGACAAGGTCGAGGCCCAGCTGTTCCGGGTCGTGCCCGAAGCCTGGCTGCCCAAGGCCCACCACTGGCTGATCCTGCACGGGCGGTACGCCTGCACGGCGCGGAAGCCGAAATGCGGGGGGTGTGTGATCAGCGACCTGTGTCCGTCGCGGGCGGGGTTGGCGGCGCTTGGGGAGGCGGGGTAGGCTGGCCGAAGTTCGAGGGACGCTTCATGCGCCGATCGGTTTCTCCGTGGTTCCTGTCCGCCGTCGCGACGCTCGCTGTCCTTGCGGCAATGACGAGCTTGGCATGGCTCATCGACAGCCAGGGTCACAGAGGAGGAAGCGTCAACGTCGGCCTTTCGATTCTGAC
>CANMXH010000142.1 GCA_947501315.1 Caulobacteraceae bacterium
GCGGCCCGACCTGGTCATAGGGGCTGTAGCTCATCATATAGTCATAGGCCTCGGGATCCTCGATCGGATTGCCCCATTCGGGCCATTCGGGCGGGGTCAGCGGCAGGCTGGTGTCGCTCATGGTGTTGATCACATCCACGAACGGCACCATGGCCATGACGCCCGCCCACAGGTCGGGCCGCATATTGTTGACCGCCCCCATCAGCAGGCCACCGGCGGAGCCGCCCTGGGCCACGATATGGCCGGCCTTGCCGTGCCCACTCGCGATCAGATGTTCGGCGGCGGCGATGAAGTCGGTGAAGGTGTTCTTCTTGGTGAAGCGCCGGGCGTTGAGGAACCAGCCCCAGCCCTTGTCCGAGCCGCCCCGGATGTGGGCGATGGCGTAGATCCAGCCCCGGTCGACCAGCGACAGCCGGTTGGTCGAGAAGCTGGCGGCCATGGGGATGCCGTAGGAGCCATAGCCATAGAGCAGCAGCGGGGCCGAGCCGTCGACGGGCGTCGACTTGCGGCGCAGCACGGTCACGGGCACCAGCTCGCCGTCCGGGGCAGGGGCGTTCAGCCGCTCGACGACATAGTCGGCCGCATTGTGGCCGGACGGCACCTCCTGCACCTTGCGCAGGGTACGCTCGCGGGTGGCAAGGTCGTAGTCATAGGTCGAGGTCGGTGTGGACGGCGAGTTGTAGCCGTAGCGCATGATCGTGGTGTCGAACTCCGACGCCCCGGCCAGCGACAGGGAGTAGGCGGGCTCGTCCACCGCAATCTCGTGCTCGGCGCCGGACCGGTTGCGGATGACGATCTTCGTATTGGCGTCGGCGCGTTCCTGACGGGCGATATAGTCCTTCACCAGGGCCACGCCCTCGATGTAGCGACCCGGCGTATGGGGGACCAGATCGGTCCAGTGGGCCTTGCCCGGGGTCGCCGTCGGGGCCTCGACGATCTTGAAGTCGATCGAGTCATCGGCATTGGTACGGATCACCCAACGGTCGCCCCAGTGATCGGCCTCGTAGAGCCGGCCAACGTGCCGCGGCTCCAGCACGACAGGCGTGACGGTCGGCGTGGCGGCCGGAATGACGCGGGCTTCCGATGTCTCCTGATTGCCGACAGTGATCAGGATAAAGGCGTCATCGGCCGAACGGCCGACGCCGATGAACATGCCGTCGTCGGTCTCCTCATAGACAAGGGTGGTCTCGCCGCCGCGGGCCGGTCGGCGGAAGATCTTGTCCGGCCGGCCGTTGTCGTCGCGATTGGTCCAGAAGATCCACTGGCTGTCGGGCGAGAAGGTAAAGTCGCCGGTGGCCGAACCGATCGGATCGGGCAGGACCTCGCCGGTGGCCAGATCCTTGACGAAGATCTGGTGCACCTCGGACCCTTGTGCGTCCTCGGAATAGGCGAACAGGGCGTGGTCGGGGCTGTGGCCGGTCGCCGACACCTCCGAATAGGCTTTGCCCTCGGCGAGAGCGTTGGCGTCGAGAAGGAGTTGGGGCGTGTAGTCGACGTGATCCTCTCGGGTGATGATCAATGTCTCACCCGCGCGCTCATCCCAGATGCGATAGGGGGGCTGCCGTCGCTTCCGCATATACCTCGGGTGCTGATCCCCGGTCTGGTACTCGACGAAATACTCCCAGCGGCCGTCAGGCGAGGGTACCGAGCTGTCCGCCTCCTTGATGCGCCCCCTCATCTCCTCGAACATCGCCGCCTGCAGCGGCAGGGTCGAGACCATCATCGCCTCGCGATAGGCGTTCTCGGCCTCGAGGTGCTCCTTGACCTCGGCCTTGATCAGCGTCGGGTCGCGCAGCACGGCCTGCCAGTTGTCGTCCTTCATCCACTGATAGTCGTCGGTGCGGACGCGCCCCAGCTGCTCGATGCGGACCGGAATCTTCTTCGCGACGGGCGGGACGGGCGTTCCTTGGGACATTGCGGCTCCGGTTGGGCGGGCTTGGGCGGGAAGGGCGGTCACCGCCAGCGCGGCGGCGGATGTGGCGAGAAGGTCGCGGCGGTTCATGACGAAGTCCCTGAATTGGTGACGGACCTTGTGCGCGCGCGCCGCCCGCCGTCAAATGAACAAACGCCAATGAACGGGTAGGGACGATGTTCGATCTTCAAACGCCGCCTCAACCCGCCTGGGAGCAGGTGCAGGTCCAGGAACCGCCGATCGCGGAGCTTGCACCACCGAGCTGGGACCTGACCGTCGGCCTGATCAGCGCCACGGTTCAGATCGACCAGAACAACGGTGATGGTACCCGTCGGGTGGGCACGGCCTTTCTGATCGAGGCACCGCGCCCCGACGGCACGCCGCGCACGGTCCTGGTCACTGCCCATCATGTGCTGGAGGGGATGAGCCTGCGTGACGCCCGGGTCGGCTGGCGCAGCGAAATGCCCGGCGGCGGCTGGCGGTTCGCGCCGGATCCGCTGCGCATCCGCAGCGACATGGGCGATCCGGCCTGGACCAAACATCCGGAACGCGACATCGCCGTGATGGAGATTTCGGCCCCGCCGGTGTTCGCGCGCGCCGCAATCCCCCTGGCCTGGCTGGCCAGTGGTGAGGACCTTGATGACTGGCAGGTCGGGCCGGGCGATGAACTGCTCACCCTCGGCTTTCCCCGGGGATATTCATCGAACACAGCGGGTTTTCCGATCTTGCGGACCGGACGTATCGCGTCATGGCCGTTAACACCCGTGCGTAGCTTTCCGACTTTTCTTCTTGATTTTCCGGTTTTTCCGGGAAATTCCGGGGGACCTGTCTTCTGGACTCCAGCGGCGCGAAAATTGCCGGGTACGGTCCAGCCGGATCATCCGTTCATTGCCGGTGTCCTGACGTCCGAGGTTCGGCCGTCGGACGAGCCGCTCGGGATCGGCGTGGTGGCCCACGCCATCTATGTGCGCGAGGCGATCGCCTTGCTCGATGCTGCTCCGACTGTGGGTCAGGCCCGGTAGGCCGCGGAGCAGCCTGGATCCATTTATCGCATAAGATATATTATGCGAAACCTCGGATCCGGATCCGGCTTCAGCGGGTCCGGGTTCGCCCCTGTAAGCGGGCCGCCAGGCTTGACGTATCCCACCGCGCGCCACCCATGGCCTGCACCTCGGAATAGAACTGATCCACCAGCGCCGTCATGGCCAGATGTGCACCATTGACCCGGGCCTCATCCAGCACCAGCCCCAGATCCTTGCGCATCCAGTCAACCGCGAAACCGAATTCGAACTCGCCTCCGGCCATGCTCTTCCAACGATTGTCCATCTGCCATGACTGTGCGGCACCCTTGGAGATAGCGTCATAGGTCGCGCTGGTGTCGAGCCCTGCAACCTCGGCAAAATGCACGGCTTCGGCCAGCCCCTGGACCACACCGGCGATGGCGATCTGGTTCACCATCTTGGCCAGCTGACCTGACCCGGATGGACCCATGCGCTTCACGGCCTTCGAATAGGCCATAAGCGCCGGCTCGACACGCGCCAGGGCGGCTTCGTCGCCGCCTGCCATGACACTGAGCTGCCCATTCTCGGCCCCTGCCTGGCCACCCGAAACCGGGGCGTCGATGAAGGCTCTCCCCGAGGTTGCCGCCAGAGCGGCCATTTCGCGGGCAATCCGGGCCGATGTCGTTGTATGGTCTATGACAATCGCCCCGGCAGACAGATGGGACAGCGCCTCCGTCACGACCGCCCGTACATCGTTGTCGTTACCCACGCAGAGGATCAGCAGCTCGGCGCAATCAGCCGCCTCCGCCACCGTGGCCGCAAAGCGACCGCCGGTCGCTTCAGCCCACGTCCGGGCCTTTTCCGGCGACCGGTTGAAGCCCGCGACTTCATGTCCTGCCTGAACCAGATGCCGTGCCATCGGTCCGCCCATGACGCCCAGGCCTGCGAAACCGATCTTCATGCGTCCGGCTCCTCGGCGACACCATAACGTCCGCGGAAATAGGTCAGGCCAGCCCCCCGGCGGGTCTCAAACCCCTTTACCGCACCGACAATCGTAAGGTGATCGCCCATCACGATCCGATCAGTCGTCACGCAGTCCAGTCGGGTCAGGGCGTTCTTCAGACACGGCGGCTCTGGACTCGAACTGTCGAACTCATCGGGCGACAGTCGACAGATGCCCCAGGCGAAACGATCCGACATCTCGCGATCCTCGACCGGCAGCATGTGCACCGCGAACCCGTCAGCGGCAGCAAAGGCGTCATGGCGCTCGGAGCCGCGGTCCAGACACCACAGCACCAGCGGCGGCCTGAGAGAAACAGAGGTGAAGGAGTTGACGGTAATCCCGTAAGGTCCGTCCGGCGTATGGGCCGTCACGACGCAGACCCCGGTCGCGAATCCTCCAAGAGCCCGGCGATAGGCGGCAAGGTCGAGGGCTTGGGTTTCGGAGGTGCTCACGAGTGAGGACTAGGCGACCGAATGCGTCCGGGCAAGGCGCGTCATGGGAAACGCTGCCTTAACCTGGGCGCCCCTACCCTGCTGCGGAGTTTTCGCCAAAGGTGCGCCCTGCCATGTCCCTGAGTGATCGTCCGATCCTCATCAAGAAGATCAAGAAGGTTGTTGGTGGTGGCCACCACGGCGGTGCGTGGAAGGTGGCCTATGCCGACTTCGTAACCGCCATGATGGCCTTCTTCCTGCTCATGTGGCTGATCAACACGACCGATCCCGAACAGAAGAAAGGGATCGCCGAGTATTTCGCCCCGGCCAGCGTGTCAGCGACCACCTCGGGCTCCGGAGGTATCCTTGGCGGTACCGCACTCGGCGATGAAGGCGCAAAGGGCGATGGATCGCAATCGGTCGAAACCCAGATGGCCCCTGATGCACCGGCTGATTCGTCCGATGCAGCGAGCCAGAATTCAAGCCCCGATGCCTCCAGCCCAGAGGCCCAGCGCGAGGCCGCCGAATTCGCTTCGGCGGCAGAATCCCTTCGTCAGGCGATGCAGGCCATGCCCGAACTGGCTGAACTGTCCAAGCAATTGATCATCGACCAGACGCCGGAAGGCCTGCGCATCCAGCTGGTCGACCAGGAAGGCCGGTCGATGTTCGAACAGAACTCTGCGCGCCCCAATCCTCGCGCCCAACTTTTGCTTCGTACGATTTCGCGGGTCATCAACCAGTTGCCCAACCGCATCGCCATAACCGGCCACACCTCGGCAGAGCCCGGATCTAACCGGGCCACCCAGCCGAATGACTGGCCCCTGTCATCGGCACGGGCCAATGCCTCGCGCCTGATTCTGCAGAGTGCTGGCGTCGATGCCGACCGGGTCTATCAGGTGTCAGGAAAGGCGGGTTCCGATCCGATGTATCCCGACGACCCCACCCTGGCCGGCAATCGCCGGATCGCCATCGTGCTGCTGCGCGAGGCCCCGGTTCTGCCCACGGATACGAGCCTTTGACCATCGGTCCTGCATGCATGTGGACGGCGAACAGCCTTGCTTCTGGGACTGCCCCGGGTGCAGATCAGGGAATGGGGCGGTCGCTTCTTCTTTGTCGCCGAAACCGGATGCGGACCTGAGGCCGTGACCTTCGTTACCCAGCGCCAGCTTCGCTTCTATATGACAGCGGTGGCCCCCTGCCCCTATCTGCCCGGCCAGACCGAGCGGAAGGTGTTCGCCAATCTGCCGTTCAGTGAAGGCGTCCACGTCAACGACGAACTGACCCGGGCCGGTTTCCGCCGCAGCCAGAACATCGCCTATCGACCGGCCTGTGAAACCTGTGACGCCTGCGTATCTGTCCGTCTGCCTGTGCCTGAGTTCAGTTTCTCAAGATCACAACGCAAGACCCTGAAACGTAATACAGACCTGTCTCGTGATCTTGTCGAGGCAGAGGCAACGACCGAACAGTTCGACCTGCTGAGGCGCTACCTCCA
>CANMXH010000143.1 GCA_947501315.1 Caulobacteraceae bacterium
GAGGTCATGCGGATCCTGCCGCGCGTGAATGAGGGCATCAACGAGGAGTGGCTGTCGGACATCAGCCGCTATGCGGTCGATGGCCTGCAGCGCCAGCGGCTGGACAAGCCGTATGTTCGCGAGAACGGCAAGCTGCGCGCCGCATCCTGGGACGAGGCGCTGGGCGTCGTTGCTGCGAAGCTGAACGCGGCGCCTTCTGACCGTATCGGCGTGATCGCGGGCGACCTGCAGGATGCGGAATCGATGAAGGCGGCGCTGGACCTTTTCCGCGCGCTGGGCTCGGCCAACACCGACTGCCGTCAGGACGGAAGCGTGCTGGGACATGGCCCCCGAGAGGGCTGGCTGTTCAACTCGGGTCTGGCCGGTGTCGAGAATGCCGACGCCGTGCTGATCGTGGGTGCCAATCCGAGGACCGAGGCACCATTGCTGAACACCCGCCTGCGCAAGGCCTGGTTGACGGGCAAGACCGGGATCGGCCTCATCGGCGAAGAGGTCAATCTGACGTATGACTATAACTGGCTCGGTGCCGGTTCGAAGGCCTTGTCCAAGCTGCCGAGGGCAGCGCTGAACTTCCTGTCGAAGGCCGAACGCCCGGCGATCATCGTTGGCGCGGGTGCGTTGTCTGGTCCGGACGGCGCGGCCGTGCTGAACGCGCTCGGCGCCCTGGCCAAGAAGGTCGGTGTGGTCGCGGATGGCTGGAACGGCTTTAACGTCCTGCATAGCGCAGCTGCGCGCGTGGGCGGCCTCGACATGGGTTTTGTTCCGGGCAAAGGCGGTCTTGCAGCAGCCCAGATGACGGCCAAGGGCGCGCTGGACGTACTGTTCCTGCTCGGTGCAGACGAGATCGATCTGTCCAGGTCAAACGCCTTCCGCGTCTATCTGGGCAGCCACGGCGACCGCGGTGCTCATGGTGCGGACGTGATCCTGCCGGGCGCGGCCTATACGGAAAAGACCGGCCTCTACGTCAATACCGAGGGTCGGGTGCAGATGGCTGAACGGGTCACCTTCCCCAAAGGTCAGGCCAAGGAGGACTGGGCCGTCCTGCGCGCCCTCTCGGCCATGGTCGGCCAGACCCTGCCGTACGACACGCTCGACGCGCTGCGCTCGAAACTGATGGCGGACCACCCGACCTTCGGCCGGATCGATTATCTGCCTTCCCCTGCATCGTTCGACGTCGGATCGTTGGGCAAGAAGGGTGATCTGGGCGACACAGCCTTCGTTTCAGCCGTGCGCGATCCCTATCTGAACAACCCGATCACGCGCGCCAGCGCGACGATGGCCGAGCTGTCCGCCCAGCGGATCGCCCCGGTCGCGATGGCGGCGGAGTAAGGCGCGATGGACTTCTGGACCACACCTCTCGGCTGGACCCTCGCCACTGCCGGCGGCATCCTGCTTGTCACCGTCGGAATTCTGATTTCGCTGGCTTTTCTGCTGCTGGCGGACCGGAAGATCTGGGCCGGCGTGCAGATGCGCAAGGGCCCCAACGTGGTCGGCCCGTTTGGCCTGCTGCAGTCCTTTGCCGACTTCTTCAAATTCGTTCTGAAGGAAATCATCGTGCCGGCGGGTGCCGACAAGGTGGTCTTCCTGCTGGCGCCGCTGCTGACCTTCATCCTGGCCTTCATCGCCTGGGCGGCCATTCCGTTCGCGCCCGGGTGGGTCATCTCTGACCTGAACGTCGGGATCCTCTACATCTTCGCGATCAGCTCGCTG
Source organism: Caulobacteraceae bacterium (assembly GCA_947501315.1). Lineage (GTDB taxonomy): Bacteria > Pseudomonadota > Alphaproteobacteria > Caulobacterales > Caulobacteraceae > Brevundimonas. Next base: position 1,711 of record CANMXH010000143.1, read on the forward strand.
GGTGTTTACGGCATCATCATGGGCGGCTGGGCCTCGAACTCGAAATATCCGTTCCTCGGCTCGCTGCGCAGCGCGGCTCAGATGGTGTCCTATGAGGTCTCGATCGGCCTGGTGATCATCAACGTCATTCTGCTGGCCGGTTCGATGAACCTGACCACGATCGTGACGCAGCAGCAGGGCATGTTCTGGAACTGGTTCGCCTTCGGCGGCGGGGCGGGGACCTGGCCGCTGATCGTGGTGATGTGGCCGATGGCGATCATCTTCTTCGTGTCGGCCCTCGCCGAGACCAACCGTCCGCCCTTCGACCTGCCCGAGGCCGAGTCCGAGCTCGTGGCCGGCTATCAGGTCGAATACAGCTCGACCCCGTACCTGCTGTTCATGATCGGCGAATACGCCAACATCGTCTTCATGTGCGCCATGATCACCCTGCTGTTTTTCGGCGGGTGGAATCCGGGCGTGCCGCAGTATTGGCTGGACAGCCTGCCGGGCTGGCTGGAGCAGGGGATCTATCTGGTCACCTTCCTCGGCAAGACCGTGTTCTGGTTCTGCATGATTGCCCTGGTGAAGGCCTTTGTGCCCCGCTATCGCTATGACCAGTTGATGCGTCTGGGCTGGAAGATCTTCCTGCCGACCTCGCTGGTCTGTGTCGTCATTGTATCCGGCTGGCTCGTGGCAACAGAGGCGGGCCTGCTGTGAGCCGGGCGCTGGTCCTTTCCTGCGCTGTGCTCACGGCCGTTGCGGCCGGTGGCTGCAGCTTCCGGTATGACCCGCGGGTCGAGGAGACGACCTCGATCGGCACCCTCGAGCGGGCCGAGCGGGCCCGCGCCCGGGCGGATCGTATGCATCCCGCCTGCCGCGACAGCCGCACAGATCGCGATGACCAGCCGGAAGGTTGCGACGTCGTGGTCAGGAGGAAGTGATGCGGCGCGCCCTGACCCTCATGCTGGTGGCCGCGACCCTTTCGGCCTGCAGCACCTACGAACCCGAGCCGGTCTCGCCCTATCAGTGGCAGCAGCGGCAGGAGCGCATCCAGCGGCAGGAGGCCGAGCGCCTGCGCCGTTGCGAAACCATGGACAAACAGAGCGAGCGATACACCCGCGAGTGCGCTCGCACCGGAGCCAGCCAGTAATGTTCAACCGTCTTGTCCAGGCTGCGAAGGGCGCGCTTCTGATCGATGCTGTCGGCGCGATCGGCCTGTCGCTGAAATACATGGCCCGTCCCAAGGCCACGGTGAACTATCCGTTCGAGCGCAATCCGCAATCGCCTAGGTTTCGGGGCGAGCACGCCCTGCGCCGCTATGCGAACGGCGAGGAACGCTGCATCGCCTGCAAGCTGTGCGAGGCCATCTGCCCGGCCCAGGCCATCACCATCGAGGCCGAACCGCGCGCCGACGGCAGCCGCCGCACGACCCGCTACGACATCGACATGGTCAAATGCATCTACTGCGGCCTGTGCGCCGAGGCCTGCCCGGTCGACGCCATCGTCGAGGGCCCGAACTCGGAGTTCACGGTCGAGACGCGCGAGGAGCTGCTCTACGACAAGGACCGGCTGCTCGCGAACGGCGACCGCTGGGAAAGACTGATCGCGAAGAATCTGGAACTCGACGCGCCTTACCGTTAAGGCGCAGACGCTGAACAGGACGGCGATTCCGAAGGGGATCGTCCTCCATTAACCGAAAGGGGCCGAGGCCTCCGATGTTGCAAGGCATTGCCTTCTATCTGCTGGCCACGGTGGCTGTGCTGGGCGGCCTGATGGTCGTCACAGCGAAGAACCCCGTGCACAGCGTGCTGTGGCTGATCCTGGCCTTCTTCTCGTCAGCGGGGCTGTTCGTCCTGCTCGGTGCGGAGTTCCTCGCGATGCTGCTGGTGGTCGTCTATGTGGGCGCCGTCGCGGTGCTGTTTCTGTTCGTGGTCATGATGCTGGACGTCGACTTCGTGCGACTGCGCGAGGGGTACGCCCGCTATCTGCCGCTGGCGGCGATCGTCGCGGGCATACTGCTGGTCGAGATGATCGTGATTTCCTTCGCCGTCGTGAGCGGTGGCGCGGCCGCCGACGCGAGCGGCCCCGTGGCGGCTACGGCGGAGATGTCGAACGTCGAGGCGATCGGACGGGTCCTGTATACGGACTATGTCTACATCTTCCAGGCATCGGGGATCGTGCTGCTGATCGCCATGATCGGGGCCATCGTCCTGACCCTGCGCCACAAGCCCGGCATCAAGCGTCAGAATATCGCCCGTCAGGTCGGTCGCGACGCGAAGAAGGCCATGGAGGTCAAGTCCGTGACCACCGGTGCCGGCGTCACCCCCGAGGATCTGGTCTGATGGACATCACCTTGCAGCACTATCTGGCGGTGGGCGCGATCCTGTTCACCATCGGCGTCTTCGGTATCTTCGTGAACCGCAAGAACGTCATCATCATCCTGATGTCTGTCGAGCTGATCCTGCTGGCCGTGAACATCAATTTCGTCGCCTTCTCGGCCTATCTCAATGACGTGCAGGGGCAGATCATGGCCATGTTCGTCCTGACCGTGGCCGCGGCCGAGGCCGCCATCGGCCTTGCCATTCTGGTGACCTTCTTCCGCAACCGCGGCGACATCGCGGTTGATGACGCCTCCGTGATGAAGGGCTGACCGTGGACTTCGCGCTTCTCGTCACCCTCGGCGTCTTCGCGCCGCTGCTGGGCGCCGTCATCGTCGGCCTGAGCGGCCGGCGGCTTGGCGACCTCGTTTCCAAATCGATCACCACCGGCCTGCTGTTCTTCTCGTGTGCTGTTGCCTGGATCGTGTTCAGCCAATGGACCTGGGGCGGGCTTGAAGCCTTCACGGTCGAGCTGTTCCCGTTCATCAACGTCGGCGATTTCCAGTCGGTCTGGTCGATCCGTATCGACGCCCTTTCGGCGGTGATGCTGGTCGTGGTCACCAGCGTGTCCTCGCTCGTCCACCTCTATTCCTGGGGGTATATGGCCGAGGATCCCGACAAGCCGCGGTTCTTCGCCTACCTCTCGCTGTTCACCTTCGCCATGCTGGCGCTGGTGACCGCCGCCGACTTCATGCAGCTGTTCTTCGGCTGGGAAGGGGTGGGGCTGGCGTCCTATCTGCTGATCGGTTTCTGGTACAAGAAGTCCACCGCCAGCGCCGCCGCCATCAAGGCCTTTGTGGTCAACCGCGTCGGCGACTTCGGCTTTGCCCTCGGCATCCTGACGGTGTTCTGGATGTTCGGCACGATCCAGTTCGCCGAACTGTTCCCCATGATCGCCGCCAAGGCCGGAACGGGCTGGGTCTTCCTCGGTCACACCTGGTCGGCGCTCGATCTCGCCGGTGCCCTGCTGTTCGTGGGTGCCATGGGCAAGTCTGCCCAGTTCTTCCTGCACACCTGGCTGCCCGACGCCATGGAGGGCCCGACCCCGGTTTCAGCCCTGATCCACGCGGCGACGATGGTCACCGCCGGCGTCTACATGGTCTGCCTGCTGTCGCCGATCTATGAGTATGCCCCGGTCGCCTCGGCCATCATCGCCCTGACCGGTGCGGTCACGGCCCTGTTCGCCGCCACTGTCGGCCTGGCCCAGAACGACATCAAACGGGTGATCGCCTATTCGACCTGTTCGCAGCTCGGCTACATGTTCTTCGCGGCGGGCGTCGGTGCCTACCAGGCCGCCATGTTCCATCTGTTCACCCACGCCTTCTTCAAGGCCCTGCTGTTCCTCGGCGCCGGCTCGGTGATTCACGGGATGCACCATGAGCAGGATATGCGGAAGATGGGCGGGCTGTGGAAGCTGCTGCCCGTCACCTATGCGGTCATGACCATCGGCACCATCGCCATCACCGGCCTGGGCATTCCCGGGGTGGGTGGTCTGGCCGGCTTCTATTCCAAGGACTCCATCATCGAGAGTGCCTTCGCCTCGTTCACCAACGGCCATTCGGCCATGGGCCTGTTCGCCTTCTTCGTCGGCATCCTCGCCGCCGGCCTGACCGCCTACTACTCATGGCGTCTGGTGTTCATGACCTTCCACAACAAGCCGGTCTGGAAGGACGCGCATCACGACGATCATGCGCATGA
>CANMXH010000144.1 GCA_947501315.1 Caulobacteraceae bacterium
GCCGAGGTCGACAATCTCGCGATCCTGTGGATCGCCGCGCCCCTGACCGGGCTGCTGGTCCAGCCGATCATCGGGCATTTCAGCGACAAGACCTGGGGGCGGCTGGGGCGACGGCGGCCCTATTTCCTGGTCGGCGCGATCCTGACATCGGCAGCCATGGTCTACATGCCCAATGCTCCCAGCCTGTGGCTGGCGGCGGCGACCCTGTGGGTCATGGACGCTGCGATCAACGTCACCATGGAGCCCTTCCGTGCCTTCGTCGGAGACAATCTTCCCGATGAACAGCGCACCCGCGGCTATGCCATGCAGACCTTCTTCATCGGCGCAGGTGCCGTGCTGGCCTCCTGCCTGCCCTGGATTCTGACCAATATGTTTGCCGTCGTCTCGACGGCACCCGAGGGGCTGACACCGGACTCGGTCAAGCTGTCGTTCTACATCGGTGCCGCCGGCATGCTTCTCGCCGTGCTCTGGACCGTCGTCACGACGCGCGAGTACAGCCCCGAAGAGATCGATGCCTTCGAAACCACCCGCTCCGCGGCCCTCGCCGCCCACGGATCCGACGACCGCCAGGCGCCGGCCCGTTCGGCCGATCGCTATCTGCTCGGCGGGTTCATGTGGCTGGTGGCCGGTTCGGCCGGACTCTATGGCGTGTGGGTCGCAGGGCTCGAGAAGGAACTCTATGTCCTTGCCGGCTTCTTTACCGGCTTCGGCCTGATACAGATTGTTGTCGGCCTTATGCACCAGATGCGGGCGTCCAATGGCCTGACAGAAGTCATCGACGATGTCTTCCGGATGCCGAAAACCATGCGTGGCCTGGCCGTGGTCCAGTTCTTCAGCTGGTTCGCCCTGTTCGCCATGTGGATTTTCACCACAGCAGCGGTCACCGCCGTGCATTTCGGTACCTCCGACACGACCTCGACCGCCTACAATGAGGGTGCCAACTGGGTGGGCATCCTGTTCGGCGTGTACAACGGCGTCGCCGCCCTCGCCGCCTTCGCCATCCCGGTCATTGCGCAGCGTACGGGCCGCAAGGTTGCCCACGCGATCAATCTGGCGCTCGGCGGCCTGGGCCTGATCGGGGTCTTCCTGATCCGTGATCCACAGCTGCTATGGCTGCCCATGATCGGGATCGGCATTGCCTGGGCCTCGATCCTGTCGATGCCCTACGCCATCCTGGCCGGGGCCGTACCGGGCCGGAAAATGGGCGTTTATATGGGCATTTTCAACATCTTCATCGTTGTGCCCCAGCTGCTGGCCGCCACCATACTGGGCCTGATCCTGAAGAACCTGTTCGACAGCCAGGCCATCTGGGCCCTGGTGCTCGGCGGCGTCAGTTTCTTCATCGCGGCCGCCTGCAGCCTGCGGGTCACGGAACCGAAGGTGGTGACGTGAACATCAACCGGCGTCATGCCCTGACGGCTCTGGCCGCCTTGCCGATCCTCGGCGGGGCCCTGTCGGCGAGGGCCGAGGTTCCGGCCACCGGCCGACTTGTCGAACACCCGCAAATGACCTCGGCCCATGTAGGGCCGCGCGACGTCACCGTCTGGCTCCCGCCCGGTTATGAGGAAAACGCCATGGATTGGCCGGTCCTCTACATGCACGACGGCCAGAACCTGTTCGACAATTCGCGGGCCGGCTATGGAGTCGAATGGGGCGTGGATGAACATGTCAGCCGGCTGGGTGCCGGGGGCCAGATCCGGATGCCGATCGTGGTCGGCGTTCACAACACCCCGCTGCGCCTGCGCGAATACGTGCCGGCCGACATGATCCGCGCCCTGCCGGGGGACATCCGGGCGGATCTGTTGACCCTCTACGGCGGAGAACCCCTGTCGGTCGGCTATCTCCGTTTTCTGGTGGAGGAGTTGAAGCCCTTCATAGACCGCACCTACCGCACGCGCCCGGGACGCAACGATACCGTTATCATGGGTTCGAGCATGGGTGGACTGATCTCCCTTTATGCCCTGATGAAACATCCGGAGGTCTTCGGCAGCGCCGGCTGCCTGTCGACCCACTGGCCGCTCAGGATCGAGCGCCTCGACGACAACCGGCTGGAGCGCTGGCGTGAAACCGTAGTCCAGACCTGGAGCGACGTCATCGCCCGGGGCCTGCCCGATCCCGCGACGCACCGGCTCTATTTTGATCGGGGGGACGAGACGCTGGACCAGTTCTATGCCTTCTTCCAGAGCCGCATCGACACGGTGGTCACGTCCGTAGGCTGGGGACCCGACCGATTTCGAAGCCTGGTATTCCCCGGTGCCGAGCATGATGAGGCCTCCTGGAATCAACGCCTCGATACCCCGCTGACCTTTCTCCTGCCTCCCGAATGACGAGCCCCACCATGCGCACAGTCTCCCGCCTCGCCCTCGGCGCCGCCCTGTTGCTCAGTGCGGGATGTTCGACCCTGCAAGGGCTGATTCCCGGCCGCGAGGCGGCTACGCCCGTCATCGTCCCCGCCCCGCAGGTCGCTGCGATCGCGCCGGGTGCCCCCGGGGACCAGCCCGTCTGGTCCAGCGCCGCAAAGTCAGGCGCAGGCGCGTCCTACGAAGCCTATGTCGACGGGCAATACCGTGACGGTGGCCGCACCGGCGACGTCTCCCGGGTCTGGTTCTCGCTCGCGGACGGTGTCCTGACCGAGACCATGTACGGCCTGATCCACGAGGCCCAGATCAAACAGATGCGGTTCGCCGTTGTGGTCGACGGTCAGGTCTTCGTCGAAGGCCCCGATACGACCAGCCGCACCGAATATCTGAACACGGACGCGCGCGGCCGGCCGCTTTCGCCGGCCTATCGGGTGGTGACCACGGACCGCGGCGGCCGCTTCGAGATCGAAAAGCGCATCTACACCGACCCCGATCGTCAGTCCCTCGTCGTGCGCACAGCGATCCGCGCCCTTCGGGGCGAAATCCACCCCTATCTGCTGCTCGAGCCGCATATGGCCAACACCGGGGTCGGTGACTCCGGAGATGCCGTCGGCGCGGGGCGACCCGTCATCGACGGTGTGCAGCAGGACGAACCGGGGGCACTCTATGCCTACGAGGGCGATACCCACCTCGTGCTTCAGGCCGATCGCGCCTTCGTCGCCGCCAGCGTCGGCTATGTCGGAACCTCGGACGGCCTGACTGACCTCGCAGACGGCCGGCTGGACCACATCTACCGCTCTACTGGCGACACGAGCGGGAACATCATGCTGACCGCCGGCCTCGAGCGGCTGCGGGCGGGTGAGACCCGACAACAGGACTTTGTCATCGGCTTCGGCCCGTCCCGTCAGGAGGCCCGTCGCTCGGCCACGGAGAGCTTCACGACCGGCCTCGACGAAGTCCTTTCCCGTTTCAACGGCGAGGGTGACCGCGTCGGTTGGGAAGACTATCTGGCCTCGCTTACGGACCTGCCCCGGATTGCCGAACAGTCGACCGACGGTGGCAAGCTGGCCTGGGCCTCCGCCCTGATGCTGAAAGTTCAGGAAGACCGGACCTTTGCCGGTGCCCTGATCGCCTCCCTGTCCAATCCCTGGGGCGAGACCGTCGACGCCACGACCTCATCGACCGGCTACAAGGCCGTCTGGCCGCGCGACTTCTATCAGGTTGCCATGGCCTTGATGGCCCTCGGCGACGTCGAGACGCCGGTCGCCGCCTTCCGCTACCTGCCCCAGGTCCAGGTCCGCGCCGACACGCCGGGCAACACCGGCGCGACCGGCTGGTTCCTGCAGAAGACCCATGTCGACGGACAGATTGAGTGGGTCGGGGTCCAGCTGGACCAGACCGCCATGCCCATCATGCTGGGATGGAAGCTTTGGAAGGCCGGCCGCATCACCGACGCCGAGCTGACCGCCATGTATTTCCGCATGATCAAACCCGCCGCTGACTTTCTCGTCGATGGCGGCAAGGCCGGCATCCTCTGGAACGACCGCCAGATCACCCCGCCCTGGACCCAGCAGGAGCGCTGGGAGGAGCAGGAAGGCCATTCGCCCTCCACCACCGCGGCCGTCATCACCGGACTGACCGTCGCCGCCGATATCGCGCGGGCCTCTGGCGACCCCGCCTCCGCCGCCCGCTACCAGGCCGCCGCCGACGACTATGCGTCAAAGCTGGAATCCCGGATGTTCACGACCGCAGGAACCCTCGGCGACGGCCGCTATTTCCTGCGTCTCAGCCGCAATGACGACCCCAACGATCAAGGTCTGCTCGGCGAGAACAACGGCCAGCCCGGCCTGCCGGAGGACCGCATCATCGACGGCGGCTTCCTTGAGCTGGTCCGCTACGGTGTGAGGGCCGCCGACGCCCCTTCGATCACGGCGAGCCTGCCCGAGTATGATGACCAGACCCGGGAAAACCGCCTGCGCGTGCGCTACGATCTGAACGGTGCGCCGGGCTGGCGTCGCTACGGCAACGATGGTTACGGCGAGAATACCGACACGGGCGGCAACTATGGCGTCGGCGGCATGACTCCCGGTCAGCGCGGTCGGGTCTGGCCGATCTTCACCGGCGAACGAGGCCATTATGAAATCGCACGCGCCGTTTCCGAGGGCGCGAACGAGGCGGTATTTGAGGCCATTCGCACGACCTATGTGGGCGGAATGGAGTCCTTCGCCAACAAGGGCCTTCTTTTGCCTGAGCAGGTCTGGGACGGTGTCGGCAATCCGACGCGTAACCAATACCGCCAGGGCGAGGGCACGGATTCAGCGACGCCGCTGGCCTGGACCCACGCAGAGTATATCAAACTCCTGCGCTCCCTGGCCGACAGGGCCGTCTGGGATCGCTATGCTCCGGTCGAACGCCGCTATGGTCAGGCCGGCCGCTGACCCTGGCCTTCCCGCCGGACGACACGAAAGCGCGTCCTTGATTGAACCGGACCGACCAATCAGTCGGAGGGTGCCATGAACCACCCCATGAACACGACCGAACTTTATCTGGTCGCCATGCTGATCATCTTCAGCGTTCCCTACCTGGTCTGGCGCGGTCTTCGAACGGAGGCCTACGCCCCGCTGGCCGTGGTGCAAATCATCGGCGGCATAGTGCTGGGACCCGGCGTGCTGGGGGCCCTGTTCCCGGACGCACACGCGACCGTTTTCAACCCTCAGGTCATCATGGCCCTTAATGGCGTCGCATGGTGGGCAGTCATGATTTTCGTCTTCGTGGCCGGCCTGGAGCTGGACACCAGTCAACTCTGGACCAACCGGGTCGAGACCGGAGTGACGGCCGGCCTGGCCCTGGCGACGCCGCTGGTGTTCGGCACCGCGGCGGCCATCGGTCTGGTGCAGTTTCCCGGCTGGGCCGGAACAGAGGGTGAGAGTTGGCAGGTCGTCCTCGGCATCGGCATGGCCTGTGCGGTGACAGCCCTTCCGATCCTGATGTTGTTCATGGAGAAACTGGAGATTCTCCGTCAGCCCCTGGGTCAGCGCATTCTTCGCTACGCCAGCCTCGACGACATCGCCATCTGGGGCGTCCTGGCGCTCATATTGCTGGATTGGGAGCGCATCGGGCGCCAGGCGGCGTTTATCGTCGGCTTCGTCATTGCGGCGATGGCGGTCCGCGCCTTGATGAAGCGTCTGCCGGAGCCCGACCGTTGGTATGTCAGCCTGATCTGGCTGGCAGCCTGCGGCCTTACCGGCGACTGGTCGGGCCTGCATTTCATGGTCGGCGCCTTTCTGGCCGGAGCCGTGCTGGACAAGTCCTGGTTCGACCGGACGAAGATGGACCTGTTTCGCAACCACATCCTCCTGGCGGTCATGCCGGTGTTTTTCCTGAGCACAGGA
>CANMXH010000145.1 GCA_947501315.1 Caulobacteraceae bacterium
CACCGGGCCGTCCCGACAGCAGAACGCCCGCCTCCGTTGCCGGAAGCGGGCGCTGTAGCCGGACGGAAGTCCCGGATTACTTCTTGGCGCGGCCCCCGGCGGCGCGGGCAGGCTTACGGCCACCCTGGCCCAGACCCATCTGCTTGGCCAGATCTGACCGGGCCTTGGCATAGTTCGGGGCAACCATCGGATAGTCTTTGGCCAGGCCCCATTTTGCCCGGTATTCCTCGGGGCTCATATTGTATTTCGTGCGCAGGTGACGCTTCAGCGATTTGAACTTGCGGCCGTCTTCCAGGCAGATCAGGAAGTCAGGCGTGATCGACTTGCGCACCGGTACGGCAGGATCCTTGACCTCGGGCTCCGGCTCAACGGCACCGGTCGAGACCTGGGTCAGGGCGGCATGAATGCTGGAGATCAGACCCGGCACTTCGGACGCCTGGACATTGTTGTTGCCGACATAGGCCGAAACGATGTCTGCAGTCATTTCGAGGATTTGCGCGTTGTCTTCCATGGATCAGCCTCACCTTGTCTGGTTATTTTTCGATTGAATCAGCCGTTGGCGGATGAATAGATTTGTTCCCGGGCGAAAGCAACAACGGTGGCCGTGATCGCCGGGACTCTCCGAATTTTCTTTGAGTTCAGAATACATCCGGTCCCGGAGACCGGTGGCTGTCTTCAACGGCTTGAATTGTCCGCCAGCACCAGCATGGCCGCACGTTCCGGTGTTGTATAGTTGTCCAGACCATCTTCTTCGCCATCGCGGATAGCCCTGAGCAGGACCGGCGTCAGGGCGGAAGACAGCGACCAGTTCCAGTAACGCAGCACGGTCTGGGCCCGGTCGACCGCCAGCATGTCATAGGTAACCTGCACCCGTGACCAGGCGGGATGAACGGCTCCGTCCTCTGCCGTTTCGGGCCGGCGCATCGAGCGCCACAGATTGGTCAGGTCGCCCTTGCCCAGGCCGGTCGCCTTGCAAAGGATCGCGAGGGGTTCGCCTCCGGGGTCGCCCATGATCTTGGCCCCCGTGACCGGCTTTATCCCCGCCAGATAGGCGATCTCGGTCGCCACCTCACGATTGAGGCCATGCTCGGCCGCTACCGAGACGGCCTGCTCCAGCCCCTCGTACGGGCTTTTGGCGATGGCAGCCCGGTTTCTCTGGCGACGCTCGATGAACTGCAACGCCTTGCGTGAGACAGGGTCCTGCCAGGTCTCGGCCGCCGCCATGACGAAGATGTCTTCCGACACCTCCTGCATGACCTCGCGCGAGACGGCGAACCGCTGCAATATGGTGCGGCGCTCCTCCGGACCGCACCACCAGAACATCACATAGGCCCCCGAAGGACGCAGCTCCGGCCGCCTCAGGGCCGGGCCGCACAAGCGCGAATCCTGTCGGCTCAGACTGACTACAGACTCGATGGCTGTCTGGCTCAGGCGAGCCGTGTTGTTGCGCAGAACCACCTCGGCGACATCACATTCGCCGAAGCTCAACAGGGTCTCTGTGAGGACCTCGGACAAGGATCGACGGCCGGCGATCAGCAAGCGGTGGGCAGAGGTGGCGTCCCGGGCGCAGGTAACGAGGTCGGCGTCCGTCAACGAAGCGCATTGCTCGATCAGAGGACCCGCAATCGCCGGGTCGTCGCGCAACAGCATCCGCACCAGGGCGTTGGGGACTTCGGCCAGAGGCGCGAGCCGGACAGCGACCCGGCGGCGGTCCTCCGGCGATGCCAGCCGAAGCATTTCCATCAGCAGGTCGCCGGTGACGGCGCGCTCAAAGGCATTGATCCGGCTGGCGGGCAGGGACACGACATCAGCGAGGCGCTTCAGCAAGGCATGACGCGCGCGGAAACCACCGTCAGGGGCGACTTTCTCGGGGCTGGGTGCAGTCTCGAACATATCCCCCTGACCCTAGTACCGCGCCGGTTAACCGGTCGTGACGGTCACAAACCCTCGAACAGCGCCGTCGACAGATAACGTTCGGCGAAGCTGGGGATGATGGCGACGATGGTCTTGCCGGCATTTTCTTCAAGCGCCGCCTGACGGAAGGCGACGACCAGGGCCGCGCCCGACGAAATGCCGACCGGAATCCCCTCCACGCGGGCGGCCTTGCGGGCCATGTCGAAGGCGTCCTCATTCGACACCTGTTCGACGCCGTCGATGACCTGGCGGTCGACGATGGAGGGGATGAAGCCGGCGCCTATGCCCTGGATCTTGTGCGGGCCCGGCTCGCCGCCTGACAGGACCGGCGAGGCGGTTGGCTCGACCGCGATCATGCGCAGCGAGGGCTTGCGCGCCTTCAGCACCTGACCGACGCCGGTGATGGTGCCGCCCGTGCCCACGCCGGCAATCACCATGTCCACGGCTCCCGCCGTGTCGTTCCAGATTTCCTCGGCCGTCGAGACCCTGTGGATGGCCGGATTGGCCGGATTGTCGAACTGGGCCGGACTGACCGCGCCGGGCGTCCGCGCGAGCAACTCTTCGGCCATGGCGATGGCCCCCTTCATCCCCTTCTCGGCCGGGGTCAGCACCAGTTCGGCGCCCAGCAGGGCCAGCATCTTGCGCCGCTCGATCGACATGCTCTCGGGCATGACCAGGATCAGCCGATACCCCTTGGCCGCCGCCACAAAGGCCAGGGCGATGCCGGTGTTGCCGGATGTAGGCTCGATCAGCACCGTATCCGGCCCGATCTGCCCCGACTGCTCCAGCGCCTCGATCATCGCCACCCCGATCCGGTCCTTGACCGAGGCCAGCGGATTGAAAAACTCCAGCTTGGCCAGCACCGTCGCCTTCGGCTTCAACTCCGCTGTCAACCGCGGCAGCCCCACCAGCGGCGTGTCACCGATGGTATCGAGGATCGAGGCGAACACCCTGCCGCGTCCGGCTTTCCGATGGCGGGCGGCGTCATAGGGGGCGGCGGTCATGGGCAGCTTCTCCGAATTCAGCCGCCAGTACATAGGTCGAATACGACCGACGCAAACCCGAAGGCTGCGTCTTGACCCTTGGTTCCCATGATGGATGCTCACAGGCGCGACGCGAGGGGCCCTTGATCGACGAATTCAACGCAGAGGTCTGGGCCTTGAGGTCGGCGACTCCGTTCGTGCGACCATCGAAGTGTTGATCTGAACAAGCGGGCACCGCTCGCCTTCACCCCCCGTTAACCACGATGCAGCAAACGTTAACGGGCTGTTCCGGGGTCCTTCGCTTGCACGCTCTCATCGCCGCCGTTGAAGCGATCGACCCGCTGGTCGTGACCGGCAAGGTCGCGGGCGTGAACGGTCTGCTGATCGAGTCGAAAGGCGGCCTGTCGCGCCTGTCGGTCGGGGCCCGGGCCGAGATCGAGCGGCGGCACCTGTCCCCCCTGCCCGCCGAGGTGGTCGGCTTCCGCGACGCCAAGGCCCTGCTGATGCCGTTCGGCCCGGTCGAGGGCGTCGCTCCCGGTGCCGACATCCGCATCGTCTCCGCCGCCGCCAGCGTCCGCCCCACCACCGCCTGGCTGGGCCGGATCATCGACGCCTTCGGTCAGCCGATCGACGGCAAGGGCCCCCTGCCCGTCGGGCCTGCTGCCTATCCCCTGCGCGCGCCGCCGCCCCCGGCCCATTCGCGCGGCCGGGTCGGTGAGCGGCTGGACCTTGGCGTCCGCTCCATGGACGTCTTCACCACCACCTGCCGCGGCCAGCGTCTGGGCATTTTCGCCGGCTCCGGCGTCGGCAAGTCGGTGCTGCTTTCCATGCTGGCGCGTCAGGCCACCTGTGACGTTGTCGTGGTCGGCCTGATCGGCGAACGGGGCCGGGAGGTTCGGGAGTTCATCGAGGAAACCCTCGGCGAGGAAGGGTTGCGCCGCGCCATCGTCGTGGTCGCCACCAGTGACGAACCGGCCCTCAAGCGCCGCCAGGCCGCCTATATGACCATGGCGATCAGCGAATACATGCGCGACCAGGACCTCGAGGTCCTTTGCCTGATGGACTCGGTCACCCGTTTCGCCATGGCCCAGCGCGAGATCGGCCTGGCCGCAGGCGAGCCACCGACCACAAAGGGCTATACGCCGACCGTCTTCACCGAACTGCCCAAGCTGCTGGAGCGGGCGGGCCCGGGCCCGGTGCGCCCCGACGGCACCACGGCCGGGCCGATCACCGCCCTGTTCACCGTCCTGGTGGACGGCGGCGACCACGACGAGCCCATCGCCGACGCCGTGCGCGGTATCCTCGACGGCCATATCGTCATGGACCGCAAGATCGCCGAGCGGGGCCGTTTCCCGGCCATCGATGTGCTCAAATCCGTCAGCCGGACCATGCCCGCCTGCCAGACCCCGCCCGAGCGCGAGCTGAACAGGCGCGCCCGCCAGAGCCTGTCGGCCTATGCCAATATGGAAGAGCTGATCCGCATCGGGGCCTATCGCGCCGGGGCCGACCCCATCGTCGACCGGGCCATCACCCTGAACCCGGCGCTGGAAGCCTTCCTCGGCCAGGACAAGGACGACCACACCGGTCTTTCCGATTCCTTTACCCGGCTGGAAGCAATCCTGAATCAAGGCATGATCCAGTGAACGGAGAATATCGATGACCGCCTGGGCCCAATCTTTGATCAGGATCTCGAACTATGAGGTCGAGACGCTGCAGAAGCGTCTCGCCGAGATCACTGCGCGCCGCACCTCCGCCGAGATGCGCATAGCCGTGCTCGATGCCGAGGCCGAGATCGAGCAGGAGCGCGCCCGCGAGGACGCCGACGCCGCCATGATGCTGCAGGCCTATCTGAACGGCTGGAAACTGCGCAAGGGTGCCGCCGAGGCCGACGTCGTCGTGATCGACGCCGAGGAAGAAGGGGCCCGCGACGCCCTGACCGGCGCCTTCGAGGAACTGAAGAAGTTCGAACACGTCGCCGAAATGACCCGCCTCAACGCCGCGATCGAGGCCGGCAAGCGCGAGACCGCCGCGTTTGATGAACTCGGCCTGAGGCGGCGTGCGGGCTGATCCGCCCGGACTGAACCGCCGCGCCCTGCTCGCCGCGCCGCTGCTGGCCGCGCCTCTGGCCCTTGCCGCCTGCGACCGCCTCGCCTCGGCCCGGACCGCCGACGGACCGCTCGCCCCGCCGCTGAAATCCCTCGCCCCCTTTCCCTTCGGCGCCACCGGCATGACCTGGCAGCTCGACCAGCCGGACTGGGTCGAGCAGACCCTGCGCCATTGCTCCCAGCTGACCCCCGAATGGGAGCAGAAGATGGAGCGCACCCTGGGCCCCGGCTTCAGCTACGATTTCGAGCCCTCCGACCGGGTCGTCGCCTTCGCCCGCGACAACGGCCTGCGCGTCCATGGCCATACCGTCATCTGGTATTCCCAGGGGGCGGAGGTCTTCGATGATGCGACCCTGTCCCGCGCCCGCTTCGCCGCCGAATACGACCGCTACATCACCAGTTTCGTCGGCCGCTACAGGGGCCGGATGGCCGGCTGGGACGTAGTCAACGAACCCGTGGCCGAGGACGGCGACGGGCTACGCGACTGCCACTGGAGCCGGGCGCTGGGCATGGACGGCTATATGGTCCGCGCCTTCGAACAGGCGAAGGCGGCCGATCCCGAGGCCGTCCTCTTCCTCAACGAATACAATCTCGAGAACATCCCGCGCAAAGGCGCGACCTTCCTCAAACTGGTCGAACGCCTGCTGAAACTCGGGGCCCCGATCGGCGGCATCGGCACCCAGTCGCATCTCGACATCGAGATCCCGGCCGGACAGATCACCGCCTTCATGCGCGACGCC
>CANMXH010000146.1 GCA_947501315.1 Caulobacteraceae bacterium
CGCACGGCGGATGAGCACGACCTGGACCTGCACCCGGACGCCTTCTCGGCCGTCAGCCGGTCCCTGTCGCTGGTGACGCCCTCCCTGCGGCGCGACCCGGAGGCCACGCGCGCCTTCCTGGACATACTGGCGCACGGCCAGCGGCCCTATCGGGTGCTGAGCCTGATGAACGAGACCGGTCTGCTGGGCCGGTTCCTGCCCGAATGGGGCCGGATCGTCGGCCAGACCCAGTTCAACATGTATCACGCCTATACGGTCGACGAGCACACGCTGCAGGCCATCGGCATCATCAATGACATCTGGCGCGGCAAGCTTAAGGCCGACCATCCATCCTCATCCGAGATCGTGCACCGGATCGACGATTTCGAGGCCCTGATGCTGGCCATGCTTTTGCACGACGTCGGCAAGGGCGGTGACCGCGGCCAGCTTGAAGACGGTGCCATCGCGGCGCGTCGCGCCTGCGACCGGTTGGGGCTCGACCCACGGCGGACCGAGTTCGTGGTCTGGCTTGTGCGCAACCATCTCGCTCTCAGCGACTATGCCCAGAAACGCGACGTGTCGGACCCGGCGACGGTCAAGGCCTTCACCCGACTGGTGGGGGATCCGGAGCGGTTGCGGACGCTGCTGATCCTCACTGTGGCCGACATCCGCGCCGTCGGGCCGGGCGTCTGGAACGCCTGGAAGGGCAACCTCATCCGCGACCTTTACCAACGCACCGAGGGCGTGTTTCGCGGGGAGGATGTGACCCACGCCGACCCGCTGGACGACTATCCCGACCTGGTCGCCCGGGCCCGGATGAAGGGCGCCGCCGCCGAGGTCCTGATGGTGCGGGATGACGCGGCGGGGGAACATCCCGCCACCCGCGTCGCCGTCGCCGCGCGCGACCGGCCGGGGCTGTTCGTCGATCTGGCCGGTGCCCTTGCCGGTGCCGGGGCGGATGTCGTCGGTGCCCGGGTGGCGACCGCAGCGGACGGGACGGCCCTGGACGTGTTCGAGCTCCAGGACGGCGGCGGCGCGCCCTATGGCCAGGCCGAGCCACGGCGCCTGACCCGGCTCATTGCCGCGCTGGAGGCCTCCGCACAGGGGGGCGTCCGGATCGCGCCGGCCCCGGTTGCGACACCCAGTCCGCGACGGGCCGCCTTCGACGTCCGGCCGACCATCATTGTCGATCTGGATGAAAGCCCCGACGCCGCCGTGGTCGAGGTGTCCGGTGCCGACCGGCCGGGTCTGCTGGCCGACCTCGCGCGCGTGCTGGCCGACAATGGCCTGTCGATCCGCTCGGCCCATATCGCCGGCTTCGGCGAGCGGGCGGTGGACAGCTTCTATGTCACCGACTCCAGGGGCCGGAAACCGAAACCGGGGCCGAAGCTGGAGCGGCTGAGGCTCGAGCTTGAGGCTGTGCTGGACCGCACAGACCGGGCCGGAACGCGGCTGTCCGCGCCCGTTCGCGCCAGCCTGCGCGATGTCTCTGAAGTCGGACGACGGGGTTCTGTATCAGACTCCGTATCGCGCGCGCCGCAAGCAGGATAAGCGCTGCTTCAAACCTCTTCATCGAGCCCCTGATGAGCCTCGCCCGAAACACCCTGGTGCAAGCAACCCTGACCCTGGGAAGTCGGGTGCTCGGCTTCGTCCGCGACATGGCTCTGGCTGCCCGGTTCGGCCAGGGGCCGATGATGGACGCCTTCACCACGGCGCTGATGCTGCCCAACCTGTTTCGGCGACTGTTCGCCGAGGGTGCCTTCGCCCAGGCCTTCGTGCCGGTCTATGGCGGCGTCCGCGCCCGCGAGGGCGAAGCGGCGGCAGCGGTAACGGCGTCGGAGGCCATGTCCTTCATGCTCGCCGTGGTCGCCGGCTTCTGCATCGTGCTGCAGATACTGATGCCATGGATCATGCCGTGGCTGCTCTCGGCCTATCGGGGCCAGCCGGAGATCATGACGGTGGCGGTGACCGCCACCCAGATCGCCATGCCCTATCTGGCCTGCATGACCGTAGCCTCCCTGCTGTCGGGCGTGCTCAATACCGGCGGCCGGTTCGCCCTGTCCGCGGGCGTGCCGGTGTTCCTGAACCTGTGCACCCTCGCCCCCCTGCTGGCGGCCTGGTTCATACCCGCAAGCCAGCCGCAGGTACTGTTGTGGGTCACCGCCGCCGTGACCGTCTCCGGCCTGATCCAGGCGGGGCTGCTGTGGTGGGGCGTACAGCGGCTGGGGATCACCCTCCGCCTGTCCTGGCCGCAGCTGACGCCCAATGTGAAGCGGGCCCTCGCCCTCGCCGTGCCGGGCGCGATGGCCGGCGGGGCGATGCAGGTCAACTCCGTGGTCAGCCAGATGCTGGCGGGATCCGACGAGGGGGCACGGTCGGTGCTGTACAACGCCGACCGCCTCTATCAGCTGCCGCTGGGCCTGATCGGGGTCGCCATCGGACTGGCGCTGGTGCCGCGACTGACCCGGGCCTTCGTCACCGATGATCACGAGGGCGGGCGCAAGACGCTGGATGACGGCATCACCCTGGCCATGGCCTTCACCCTGCCCGCGGCAGTGGCCCTGTTCGTCATTCCCTTCTTCATCATCGATGCGACCGTGACCCGCGGGGCCTTTACCAGCGCCGATGCGGCCCGGACCGCCGATGTGCTGCGCCAGTTCGCCTGGGGCGTGCCCGCCTTCGTTCTGGCCAAGGTGCTGACACCGCCCTTCTTCGCCCGCGAGGACACCCGTCGGCCAATGATCTATGCCGTGGCTGCCGTCGTATTCACCATCGTGGTCGGGGCGGGCCTGTTCTTCTGGCTCTCGCGAATTGGCGTCGACGGCGTGCTGGGGCTCGCCGTCGCCACCAGCCTGTCAGCCTGGATCAATGTCTCACTGCTTGCAGGCACCCTCATGCGCGAGGACGCCTGGCGGCCGTCGCCGGCCTTTCTGTCGCGTCTGTCCCGTGTCCTGGCCGCCAGCGCCGTCATGGCGGCCCTGCTGGTCCTCGCCGGTATGGGCTATGACACCCTCAGCCGGGTCCTGCTGACCAAGGAGATCGCCGTCCTGATCGTCTGCGGTGCCGGGGGCCTTGTCTATGCCGCCTGCATCGTGCTTTTCCGCGCCGTCAGCGTGTCCGAACTCAAGGCGTCGCTGAAGCGTGAACCCGGCGCAGCAACGCCGACCGGACTCGATTGATGACTGAAGCCGCTCCCAACCTCGCTCCCGCCTATTCCGGCCCCCGCCGCATCCTGTCCGGCATCCAGGCCTCGGGCGCCCTGCATCTGGGCAACTACCTCGGGGCCCTGAAGCGGTTCACCCAGCTGCAGGACACGGGCGCGCCCTGTTTCCTGTTCGTCGCCGATCTGCATGCCATTACCGTCTGGCAGGATCCGGCCCTGCTGACCGCCCAGACCCGTGAGATCGCCGCCGCCTATCTGGCGTCCGGCCTCGATCCGGCGCGCTCGGTGATCTTCCCCCAGTCGGCGGTGCGGGCCCATTCCGAACTGGCCTGGATCCTCAACTGCGTCGCCCGCCTCGGCTGGCTGGACCGGATGACCCAGTTCAAGGAGAAGTCGGGCAAGCACAAGGAACGCTCCAGCGTCGGCCTCTACACCTATCCGGTGCTGCAGGCGGCCGACATCCTGCTGTACAAGGCCACCGAGGTGCCGACCGGCGAGGACCAGAAGCAGCATCTGGAACTGACCCGCGACATCGCCGCCAAATTCAACAACGACTTCAACGCACCCGGCTTCTTCCCCCTGCCCGAGCCCCTGACCCAGGGTCCGGCCCCGCGGGTCATGAGCCTGCGTGACGGCGCGGCCAAGATGAGCAAGTCCGATCCGTCGGACCAGTCGCGCATCAATCTGACCGATGACGCCGACACCATCGTGGCCAAGATCCGCAAGGCCCGCACCGACCCCGACGCACTGCCCGAGACGCTGGAAGGCCTCGAGGGCCGCGCCGAGGCGAAGAACCTGGTCACCATCTATGCTGCCCTCGCCGACATCAGCCGCGAGGCGGTGCTGGCGCAGTTCGCCGGTCAGGGTTTCGGCGCCTTCAAGCCCGCGCTGGCCGACCTCGCCGTCGCCTCCATGGCCCCGGTCAGCGCCGAGATGCGCCGGCTGATGGCTGATCCGACCGAAATCGACCGCGTCCTCAGGGACGGTGCCGAACGGGCCGCCGCCATCGCTGATCCGGTCGTGGATGAGGTCAAGAAGATCGTGGGCTTCTGGAGGGCGTGATGCTGGCGCTGATCTGGGCACTCGTCGCCGCGCCTCTTGTGCAGGACGCAGCGACCGAAACACCGACGTCGGCCCGGAGCGGAGACCTGACCGTGTCGCAGGGTGCCATGATGGCCTGGAGCGTGAACGGCGGCCTCGGCGGCCAGTTGACGGTTCTGGTCGATAACGCCGGCACCGGAACGGACCGGATTTTGTCCATGACCACGCCCTCGGGGACGGTCGGCGACGTCGGCGTCTATCCGGTCGTCAACGGTCGCGGCGAACGCGCGTCGGATGGCGACATGTCGATCCATCCCGGCCGGACCGGTGTGTTGGCGGAGCTGACCGATCTCGCCTCGGGCTTGCCGGCACCGGTGCTGACCACGGTCACCATCACCTTCGAGCAGGCCGGCGAGGTCACTGTTCAGGCCATGCCGGCTTCACCCGCCCCGCCGTCGCCACCGCGTCAGGCGACGCGGTCCAGCCGGGCGATGAAGAAGCCGTCCAGCCCTCCCTTTTCCGCCCACATCGACGGCAGGATGCGCAGCCAGCCCTCGGGTGTCAGCGCCTCTGACGGTGCACCGACGACCGCCGGGTCCGCAGGGGCCGTCCTGAAGGCCGGGTTGCGGCGCAGGAAGGCGATGATCTGGGTCTCGCCCTCCTCGCGTTCGAGCGAACAGACGCAATAGACGAGCCGTCCGCCCGGCTTCACGCGTTCCGCGGCGGCGTCGAGCAGCCGGTGCTGGACGTCGGCCAGTTTGGCCACGTCGGCGGGCTTGGTCGCCCGCAGGACTTCGGGATTGCGACGGAAGGTGCCGGTGGCGGTGCAGGGAGCGTCGAGCAGCACGGCGTCGAAGGTGCGCGGGTCGTCCCAGTCCTCGGCCGGGACGGCCACAACCTCGGCGGACAGGCCGGTGCGGGCGAGATTCGCGCGCAGCCGGTCCAGTCGCTTGTCCGACCGGTCCAGCGCCACAACCGAGGCACCCGAGGCCGCGATCTGCAGCGTCTTGCCGCCGGGCGCGGCGCAGAAATCAACGATGGACTCGCTGGTCGTCGGCGCCAGCAGTCGGACCGGCACGGCGGCGGCGGCGTCCTGGACCCACCAGATTCCGTCCTCGAACCCCGGCCAGGTCGACAGGTCGCCGCGCCGGCCCGTACGGACGGTGTTTCCGGTCATCACCTCGCCGTCCAGCGCCTCGGCCACGGCGGCGGCATCGACCTCGGGCTTCAGGCTCAGGTCGGTTGCCGGTTCTTCCCGCGCCGCCAGGGCCAGACCGGTCAGGGTCGCCTCGCCATAGGTGGCGCGCCAGCGGGCGGCCAGCCATTCGGGCAGGTTGGATTCGGCGGTCGTCAGGCCGGGCCCCTCGCGCTCAATGCCGCGCAGCACGGCGTTGACGAGGTTTTTGTAGGGCCGGGTCTTGACCTCACGCTCGGCCAGTTTCACCGCCGTCGAGAC
>CANMXH010000147.1 GCA_947501315.1 Caulobacteraceae bacterium
CGGCAGGTTCAGGGCCCTGGACACCTCGGCCGCGGCCTCGCCGGGCGGCAGCCGGGTCATGGCCTCGGCCAGGGCGGCGTCGGCGTCGGCCTCGGAGGCGACCTCGGTCTCGCCGGGCGCGACGACGATGACGATCTCCCCCTTGGGGCCCTGACAGCGGGGGTCCACGGCCAGTTCGGCCAGGGAGCCGCGCACACATTCCTCGTACAGCTTGGTCAGTTCACGGGCCACGGCGGCGGGGCGCGGACCCAGAACAGCCGCCATATCGGCCAGGCTGTCGGCGAGACGCGGGCCGCTCTCGAAGAAGACCAGGGTCTGGCGGGCGGTCCGCACCTCTTCCAGCGCCGCGCGCCGGGCACCGGACTTGGGCGGCAGGAAGCCCGCGAACAGCACACGGTCGGCAGGCAGGCCGGCGATGCACAGGGCGGCCAGCAGGCTGGACGGGCCGGGGATCGGATGCACCGGCAGGCCGGCGGCGATCACCGCCCGGGCCACGACGAAGCCGGGGTCCGAGACCAGCGGCGTACCGGCGTCGGACACCAGCGCCACCACCGCTCCCTCACGCAGCCGTTCGATGGCCAGTTCGGCGGCGCGCGGCGAGGCGTGGTCGTCGCACCGCTCCAGCTTCGCCTTCAGCCCGTAAGCCGACAGCAGCTTGCCGGTGACCCTCGTATCCTCGGCCAGCACCAGATCGGCCGCGGCCAGCACATCGAGCGCCCGCAGCGTCATGTCCCGCAGATTCCCGATCGGCGTCGCCACCAGATAGAGGCCCGACGCGACGGGTCGCGGCGGCGGGGCGGTCGGGGGGAAGGCGGCGGGATCAGGCATCGGCGGGACCGTGCCCGAGGGGCGCGGCGGGCTCAAGGGCGAGCGGCATGAGGCCGGCCGACGGGCCTTCTGCCGTCGACCCCGGAAAAATGCCGGAAAGCGATACTCTCGCCCCTTTGGGGGCTGACGCTGGACAGCAGGAATTGCGCGGGTTGGCGCGGGGTCCGGGCGGGGCGGATCCGTTGGTTGGCGATGTCAAAGACCGTGGCGGCGGGCGTTCAGTCCCGATTTGCGCATTTTATCACCGTGGGGAGCGGCGCCAGGGAGGCGGGCGAGCTTCGGGCTGAGGATCAGGGGCGAGAAGGCACGGTCGGGGGTGCGAAGGGGACGGAAGATGGGGGGCGGGAATGGCGGGGTCTGACTCAACGCGGACCTTGGAAGCGTCCGCTTTTCGGCCTGAAGAGGGCAGGCTCACCTGGTCGCCCGAAAGCAGACGCTCCTGGAGTCCGCTACGGGTGGGGAGCGGACATCAGCTTTGCCGAGCGGAAAGGAGCGCGTCGATCAGCTTGCCGTGAATGTCGGCGATGCGATCCGGCTCACGAGCTTCGAGGTAAAAGCCTCGGTCATAGATAATCTTTATTTCGCCAGCGTTCGTTCGCACCTCGGCAACCATGTTGCCGAAGGCTTCAGGTGCGTAGTGCACGATCGTTAGGGCCTCGACTTCAAGGCCGACGGCTTCGAGTGCCGAACGAATATAGTTGAGCGGCTCGGCTCCCATGACTCCTCATACGTGATCTCTTGAAGGTCGCCTATGGGTCGGGAGCGGTCATCGGGTTCGGACCGCAAAGCGGACCATTCCGGGCTCAGACGGCATGGCTGAATGTCGTGTTTCCGGCGCTCGGTGAACGACCGGTTCCGGCGCAATCCGGATGCGCGCGACTTCGCCGGCGCCGCCAACATCACACCAGCAGCGCCCGCAACACCCCGTCCAGCACCGGCCGTCCGGCCGCCGTTGCCCTGACCCGGTCCGCTTCCACAGCCAGGAAACCGTCCGCGATCAGACCGGCCAGCGGTTCCGCCGCCTCCGTCCGGCCCAGCGCCGCCAGATCGGCCCGTGCCACGCCTTCGATCGTGCGCAATCCCAGCAGCACCTTCTCCTCCGCTGCGTCCCGGTCCGACTGGACCTCCCGCTCGCTCCAGGGCGTCCCCGCCGCGACCCCGGCGACATAGGCCCCGATGCCCCTTTGGGCGACGGTCGCCGTCCGGGCGCCTTGCAGTGTCAGCCGCCCATGCGCGCCCGGGCCGAGGCCGAGGTAGTCGCCGCCGCGCCAGACGTGGAGATTGTGGGCCGATCGCGCCGCCGCGCCCCGGGCGTGGTTGGACACCTCATAGGCGTCGAAACCGGCGGCCTCGAGCACGGTCTGGGTGGTCTCATAAAGGGCGGCCGACCGGTCCTCGTCGGGCGGGGTCCAGGCGCCGCGGGCCACGGCGCGGCCGAAGGCGGTCGTGGGCTCTATGGTCAGCTGATAGGGCGAGACATGTTCGAAGCCCATGTCGATGGCCCCGGCCAGTTCGACCCGCCAGTCGTCCACGGTCTGGTCGGGGCGGACATAGATCAGGTCGATGGACAGGCGCGGAAAGGCGCGGGCGGCCACGGCCACAGCACGGCGGGCCTCGTCCGCTGAATGGTTACGACCGAGGAAGGCCAGGGCCGCGTCGTCCAGCGCCTGCACCCCCATGGACAGGCGATTGATCCCGGCCGCGGCCAGGGCGGCGAAGCGGGCAGCCTCGGCGTCGGTGGGATTGGCCTCGAGCGTGATCTCGATCGCGCCGCGCGGCGGGAACAGGGTCCGGGCCCGGTCGATGACAGCGGCCACGGCCTCAGGCGCCATCAACGAGGGCGTGCCGCCCCCGAAAAAGATCGAGGCCAGGCGTCGGGGCCCGGTCAGAAGGCCTTGCGCCTCCATATCGGCGAGGATGGCCTCGACCAGCGCCGCCTGTTCCTCCACCCGCCCGCGGTCGCGCACGACGTTGAAGTCGCAATAGGGGCAGATGCGGGCGCAATACGGCCAGTGGACGTAGAGGGCGAGGTCTGTGCCGGGGTGGGGGACGGGGGGCATGGGGGTGGGGACCAGTGGCGAGTGGCGAGTGGCGAGTGGCGAGGCGTTGGCGGCTGGTGGCCATTGAACGCAACCTCGATGGCCGGAAAGCGATCATGCATCGCTGGCCACTCACCACTCGCCACTCGCCACTCGCCACTCACCCCATCAACGCCGCCTTCAGCTTCGCAAACGCCACCGCCCGGTGGCTGATCGAGTCCTTCAGCGCCGGGTCCAGTTCGCCGAAGGTCTGGTCGCGGCCATCGGGGATGAAGATGGGATCATAGCCGAAGCCGCGGTCGCCGCGCGGGGGGAAGGTCAGCTGGCCGTCGACCCGGCCCTCGACCACCACCGCCGGGCCGTCGGGCCAGGCCACGGCCAGGGCCGAGGTGAACCAGGCGCGGCGATCCGGTGAGCCGGTCTCATCCAGCCGCTCCTCGACCCGGCGCATGGCAAAGGCAAAATCCTTGTCCGGCCCGGCCCATCGGGCGGAAAAAATACCCGGAGCCCCGTCGAGGGCCGCAACGGACAGGCCGGAGTCATCCGCCAGGGCGACCTCGCCTGAACGATCCGCCGCATGGCGGGCCTTGAGCAGGGCATTGCCGACGAAGGTGCTCTCGGTCTCGTCCGGTTCAGGCAGATTCAGGCTGGCGGCGGTGACCACGGCGTAATGTCCGTCCAGAAGCGCGTCGATCTCGACCGCCTTGCCGGGGTTGTGGGTCGCCACGACCAGCCGCATCCCCTTGATAAGCTTCAGATTCATCCCGATCACGCGCTCCGCAACAATCTATTGCCAAAGTTTAATATCGTTAAACGATATGTAACGTGCCTTTTGCGAGAGCACGGACTATCTATGCCATCAAGAACGGGCACCGCAACGTTCCACGAACAGGCCTGAACCGGCAAGTTCAATGCAGCGGATCACCAATCGGGGGGCAAGAAACACCCCTCGTTCAGAATCAACGGAGAACCACCATGAACACCATGAACGTTTCCTTCTTCATCGAGAAGGTCGGCCACGGCATCCTCAACACCTTCCTGCTCGCCGCCCTGCCGACCGCCCTGGTCGCCACCCTGATCCAGAGCTTCTGACCTCGCCGGGTCTGAACGCCTCCGGGCACCAGACCAAAGACCCGGCCTCAACCCGCCTGAAGGGCGTGAGCCAGACAGAAAAGTCTCACAGGAGCTTTGACGATCGGCATGACAATCGCGTTGAATAAGACCGCGTGTGGGTTCGCCGGACCCATCGCGGCATCCTCGCCCTGCCGACCGGTCCGCTAGCAGAGAGGTCGACCCATGCGTTTCCCGAAGGCACCTTCGACAGGGATTCGCCTGCCTTTCGTCCGCACCCCCACGCTTCCCGGCCTGGGCCGCGGCTCCATGTCCAGCCTTGTTGACGTCGCACTCGCAGCCGCCTTCCGGGTGCTGGCACTGCTGACCCTCGGTGCGGTGCTCGTCTTTCTCATTCTCGCCTTCGTCCCGCTGGGCCCGCTCAACCTGATCGCGACCTCGGAAGACAGTGGCACCAGCGTCCCCGTGCCGCGCGCCTACCTCCTGTTCGGCGTCGGCGCCTTCGCCGGCTATTTTGCCGGCTTCGCCCTGATCCTCCGCCACCTGCGCCGAATCGTCCATTCCCTGCGGATCGGAGACCCCTTCCAGCCGGCCAATGTCAGCCGGCTGAAGGAGATCGGCCTGACCCTCGCCACGGTGACGGGGGGCGCATGGATCGGCCAGGCCCTGGTGTCGCGGCTGGTGCGCGGCGAGCTGGAGCCGCCCGGCCTGTTCGACCTAGTCACCCCGGCCTTTTCCGTCCTGGTCGTCTTCGTCCTCGCCGAGGTGTTCCGGGAAGGTGCCAGACTGCGCCGGGAGTCGGAGCTGACCATCTGATGGACCGGGCGATCACGAGGCTGCGCCTTTTGACGCTTCGCGCCGCCGGTCGGGTCGACCCGTCGCGTGCCCTCGACTAGAGAAAACCCATGGCCATACGCGTACAGCTTGACCGAATCCTCCTCGAACGGCGCATGTCGCTGACCGAGCTGGCCGACCGCGTCGGCGTGACCCTGGCGAATCTGTCGATCCTCAAGACCGGCAAGGCGCGGGCCATCCGGTTTACCACCCTCGACGCCCTGTGCCGCGAGTTGAACTGCCAGCCGGGCGACCTGCTGGTCCAGACACCCGGGCCCCAGGACCCCGGCTCGGATGAGGATCCGGACGGGAACGCCCCCGGCACCACATGAGCCGCCGCGACGACCTGAGCCCGGACGACCGCCGCATCTGGGCCCGCGTCGCCGGTTCGGTCACGCCCCGCAAGCCGAAGAAGGCCCTCCTGATCACGCCGGGGGTCGCCGTGGTCGACCCCGCCGCCGCACCCTATCCGAAGGGCTTGACCCGGCCCCGCCCCACCCCGCCGGGCTGGAGCCCACCCGCGCCGGCGCCGGCCCGCCCGCGCGGCCACCCCGAAGAGCTGGAGCCGCGCCGCCAGCGCCGCCTGTCGCGCGAACGCGATCCGATCGAGGCGAAGATCGACCTGCACGGCTATGGCCGTTTCCAGGCCCAGGATGCCCTGACCGCCTTTCTGATGGGGGCCCAGGCGCGCGGCTACCGGTCCGTGCTTGTGGTGACCGGCCAGGGCCGGCGCGGCGGCACCGGCGTCATCCGCGCCTCGGTGCATGAATGGCTGCAGGCCCCGGCGCTGAGAGGCGTGGTGTCCGGCTTCGCCGCTGCCGCCCGCCATCACGGCGGCGACGGGGC
>CANMXH010000148.1 GCA_947501315.1 Caulobacteraceae bacterium
CGATGATGGCCCAGTGGAAGAGACTGGCCAGACCGTAGAGCAGACCACCGAACATCAGCAGCGAATTGCCCCGCATCGGTGCCTGGGCGCCCTCCTCGGCGAGGCGGCGCATCCAGGCGATGTCGGCGGCGGGGTTTTCCGTGTTCTCGGTCATGGGTTTGATGTCCTTTCAAGGCGGGTGACTCTGTTCATCGGTCAGTCGGTCGCCGTGATTCTGAGGCCGACCGCACCGACAAGAACCATGGCGATGCATGCGAACTGGAAAGGTGAGAGCCGCTCCCCGAAGGCAAAAACGCCGATCACGGACGCGGCAACAATCCCCAAGCCGGCCCAGATGGCGTAGACGACACCGACCGGTAACACCTTCATGGCCGGAGCGAGCATCCAGAAACAGGCTGAGTAGCAAAGGATCGACAGCGTTCCCCAGTGCCATTTTTCAAAGCCGTTCGACAGCTTCAGCAGGAAGGTGCCCGCCACTTCCAGCGTGATTGCCAATGCCAGGAAAATCCAAGCTGTCATCGGCTTTTCTCCCGGAGCGACCGGCGTGGGCGCGAGGTCATGGTTTCGGCGATCATCACGCCTTTCCAACCGGGCAGGCCGACCGCGTCGAACCCGAAGTCGCTGCAATACGTGATTGCCATGGATGAACCTCTGTGTGCGAAGACGAACCTCTGTGTGGAGAAACTCCATGTCATATCAACTTTGTTATGTAAAGTGCTTGGTCATACGCAGCCAGTGGAGCGACGGCCTTGCCCGGTCGGCCCCGACGCGGGACAAGCCCTCATGACTGCCCGCCTCCCCATGAGTTTCCAACGCATCGCCTATGAGGCCCTCGGGGTCTGCAATGGCGTGGAGTTGGCCACGCTCGAAGCGGCGGTGGCACGCACCGGCCTGGGCGCGGGCGCTACGGCGATCGACATCGGCACGGGCAATGCGACCGTGGCCATCCAACTGGCGCAGCGGTTCGGCCTGACGGTCCAGGCCATCGAGCTGGATCCGGTCATGGCCGAACTGGCCCGGAGCCGGATCGACGCAGCCGGCCTGGGGGACCGGGTATCCCTGAGCGTCGCCCGCTCAGCCGAGGTTCTGGCGTCCGCCCCACCCGCCGATCTGATTGTGGCCCTGGGGACCACCGATGTCAGCGGCGAAGGCCGGCCGACCCCCGAAGCCGGCTTCATCGCCCTGCGCCGGAGCCTGAAACCCGGTGGCTGGCTGTTGTGGGGCGACGTCGTCTGGAGGGCCGAGCCACCTGCCCCGCTGCGCCAGCTCATGGAGCTCACCAACCTCTATACGGACGACGCCGGCTGGCGGGCAGCGGCCGCTGCAGCGGGGTTCGAGGTCGTCCATGGCCGGATTTCGCCGCAGGAGGTCTTCGAGGCCTATCCCCGCGACTCGATCGCGGCCGCCCGCGCCTGGGCCGGGCGCCACCCCGACGCACCGGAAGCGGGATCGATCCTGTTCCATGCCGACCGGGTGCAGGCGATCACGGACTTCGGTCGCGATTACATCGACTTCGGCATCTATCTGCTGCGCAATCCCGCCTGAGCCGTTTCAGGCGGTGTGAATGATGCCGTTCGCGACAGTGACCGGCCAGGCTGTCAGCCGGGCTCCTGCGCACGGACCGCCGACGCAGGCGCCGGACAGGGGCTCGAACACCGCCCCATGCCAGCCGCACAGGATCAGCGATCCGTCCGCCACCAGATAGCGGTCCAGCTCGATCGCCAGCGGAAAGCCCTGATGCGGACAGCGGTCGACATAGCCGGCGACCTGTCCGGCCTTGCGCACAACAAAGCCGTGGAAGAAGGCCTCGCCGATCTGCAGGACGAAACCCCTCGAGCCGGGGTCAGCGACCTCGGCCTCGGCACACAGGGCCACGCCCGGCGGTGTGGTCCAGACGCGTTTGCGTTCGCTGGCGGGCGGGCTCTCGTCCATGCCCTTCGTCAGTGCCGTTCGGCCTTGAGCGGGCGGGACAGCAGACTCCCGATCATCCCCTCGACCGTGGTCTCGCCGTTCAACAGGGCCGCAACGGCCAGGGAGATCGGCATGTCGACACCCATCTTCGTCGCCAGTTCCCGCACGGCGGGCGCGCTCTCATAACCCTCGGCCACCGACCGTTTGCCGGCCAGGGCCTGTTCCACCGTCTGACCCTGACCGAGCGCCAGACCCAGGCTCATGTTGCGCGATTGCGGGCTGGAGCAGGTCAGCACCAGATCGCCGAGGCCGCACAGCCCTGCCACCGTCTCGGCCTGACCGCCGAGGGCGACGCCCATCCGGGTCATTTCGGCAAAGCCACGGGTGATCAGGGCGGCGTGGGCGCTGCGGCCCAGACCGCGGCCCTCGGCGATGCCGCAGGCGATGGCCAGCACATTCTTGATCGCCCCGCCGACCTCTGCCCCGATCAGGTCGGTGGCCAGATAGGGCCGGAAGCCCGGGGCCGAGAGGGTCCACATCAGCGCTTCGCCCAGGGCCTCGTCGGCGCAGGCCAGGGTGACGGCGCTGGGCAGGCCCCGCGCGACCTCGCCAGCGAAACTGGGACCGGACAGGACCGCCGCCGGGGCCGCCGGCAGGGTCTCCGCCAGCACATCGGTCATCAGCTTGAGCGAACCGCGCTCGATCCCCTTGGAACAGAGGATCACCGGCACCCCCGGGCGGTAATGGGCGGCGAAGGCCGTCAGGGTCGACCGCATATGCTGGGCGGGCGGAACCGCGAGGATCAGGTCGCAGGCACCGAGATCGGCCAGTTTGCCGGTCACTGCCACATGGTCGTCGAGGACGACCCCGGGCAGGAAGGCCTCGTTGACGCGGCGGGCGCGGATGCTGTCGACCACCTCGGGTTCCCGCGCCTGCAGCAGGACATCCAGCCCGGCCCGACCCGCGACCTGGGCCAGGGCCGTGCCCCAGGCACCGGCACCGATCACGCCTGCGGTCTTGAACGCCATGGTCACTCCCTCAAGCCTTGGCGCCCTTGCGGCCCGGCGCATGCGTCGGGTCGTTGAGCGCGCTGTATTCGTCGAGCGGCCAGCGCGGCCGGGCCGCGGTATCGATGTCCGACACCAGTCCCTTGCGCAACCGTTCCGCCCCCGCCAGTGCGATCATCGCCGCATTGTCGGTGCAATAGGCCATGGGGGGGGCCAGAAAGGCGAATCCGTTTTTCTCCGCGGTCGCCTGCAAGGTCGCGCGGACCGTCCGGTTCGCTGCCACGCCGCCCGCCACCACGAACAGCCGGTGGGGATGCGCCTCCGCATAGGCCTTCAGCGCCCGGTCAGAGCGTTCGCTGAGCTGCCGGGCGATCGCAGTCTGCACCGCATCGGCAAGGTCGGCGCGCTGCTGGTCGGTCTCGCAGGCCTGGGCCAGCCGGGCCGCGGCCGTCTTCAGCCCCGAGAAGGAGAAGTCGCAGTCCTTGCGGCCCAGAAGCGCACGCGGCAGGTCGAAACGCGCGCCGTCGCCGCCCTCCGCCAGCTTTTCGAGCGCCGGACCGCCGGGGTAGCCGAGGCCCAGCGCCTTGGCGATCTTGTCAAAGGCCTCACCCGCCGCATCGTCGATGGTGGTGCCCAGCCGCGTCATGTCACCGACGCCGCGGACCTCCAGCAACTGGCAATGCCCTCCCGAGACCAGCAGCAGCAGAAAGGGATAGTCGACCGGCTGGCCCAGCCGCGCCGAGACCGCATGCCCCTCCAGATGATTGACCGCGATCAGCGGCAGACCGCGCGCAAGCGCCACAGCCTTGCCGAAGCTCAGGCCCACCATGACCCCGCCGACCAGGCCCGGTCCGGCGGTGGCGGCGACACCGTCCAGACCGTCATAGCCCAGCCCGGCCTCGTCCATGGCGCGGCGGACCACGCCGTCGATCATCTCGACATGGCTGCGCGCCGCGATCTCGGGAACGACCCCGCCATAGGCCGCATGGTCATCGATCTGGCTGTGCACCACCGACGACAGCACCGTCGCCTCACCGTCCGCCGAGAGCCGCACCACGGAGGCCGCCGTCTCGTCGCAACTGGTCTCGAGGCCGAGCACGGTGAGCGGGCCGGTTGCCCGGCTCCCCTCGCTGCTATAGTCGGCGGACCTCTCCATCGGGTCGAGGTAGCGACCCTGTCCCGCTGGTGCAACGACTCATGGCGCAACCACTCATGGTCCCTCTCGTCCGCATCGGCACACGCCGCTCGAAACTGGCCCTGACCCAGTCGGGCATGATGCAGCGCGCCATCGGCCGGGCTCTCGGCGTCGCCGACGCCGACCTCTCCGACGCCGTCCCCCTGGTCGAGATCGTCACCACCGGCGACCGGGTGCAGGACCGCCGGCTGATGGAGATCGGTGGCAAGGCGCTGTTCACCAGGGAGATCGAGGAAGCCCTGCTCGAAGGCCGCGTCGATGTCGCCGTGCATTCGATGAAGGACGTCCCGGCCGACCAGCCGGATGGCCTGTGCATCGCCGCCGTCCCCCCGCGCGAGGACGCCCGCGACGCCTTTGTCAGCGAGACCTTCGCCGCCTTTACCGACCTGCCGCAGGGTGCCCGGCTGGGCACGGCCTCGCTGCGGCGTCAGGCCCAGGCGCTGGCGCTGCGGCCGGACCTGACCATTGAAATGCTGCGCGGCAATGTCGACACCCGGCTGCGCAAACTGGCCGAGGGCGAGTTCGACGCCATCCTGCTGGCGGTGTCCGGGCTCAACCGACTGGGTTTCGAGGCGGTGATCCGCGAGCGGCTGTCGCCCGATGACTTCCTGCCTGCCCCGGGCCAGGGGGCCCTGGCCCTGCAGACCCGGACCGGCGACCTCAACGCC
This sequence comes from Caulobacteraceae bacterium, assembly GCA_947501315.1. Classification (GTDB taxonomy): domain Bacteria; phylum Pseudomonadota; class Alphaproteobacteria; order Caulobacterales; family Caulobacteraceae; genus Brevundimonas. The sequence continues at coordinate 4,782 of CANMXH010000148.1, forward strand.
GCCTGGGTCGCCGCCCTGAACGACCCCATGACCGCCCTGGCCGTCGCCGCCGAGCGCGGGGCGATGACGGCGCTGGAGGGCTCCTGCCGCACGGCCATTGGTGCCCATGCCGAGATCGCCGGGGGCCGGCTGCGCCTGACCACGGAAATGCTGGCACCGGACGGCTCCGCGCGCTGGCGGCGCACAGGCGAGCTCGGCGACGCCCTCGCCGCCGATGCCATGGATCAGGCGCGCGCGCTCGGCCTGCGGCTGGGGGCCGGGGTCCAGGCCGCCGCCGGCGACCAGCGGGTCGGATCCTGACGGCGATCCGCCGCGTCTGGGTCACGCGCGCCGGGCCGGGCGCCGGGCGTACCGCCGACCGCCTGCGGGCCATGGGCTTCGAACCGGTCATCGCGCCCCTGCTGGCGATCCGGCCGATCCCGCAGGCTGCGCCCGACCTGACGGGGATCACCACCCTGGCCTTCACCAGCGCCAACGGTGTGGCTGCCTTCGCCGCCCTGACGCCGGACCGCACGCGCCCCGTCTTCACCGTGGGCGACGCGACCGCCGGAGCGGCGCGGACGGCCGGCTTCGCCCGGGTGCAGTCGGCCGGAGGTGATCTGGACCGGCTGGCCGCCCTGCTGCTGGCGCAGGGTCCCGGGATCGGCCCCCTGCTGGTGCCGGGTGCGCGGGAGCCGGCCGGAGACCTGCCGGCCCTGCTGCGGGACCGGATCGAGGCCCGGGCCCTGCCGGTCTATGAGGCCGTCGCGACCGGTGCCACGCCACCCGCCACCTTTGACGCCGTCCTGATCCATTCCGCCCGCGCAGCCCGGGCGCTGGTGGCCCTCGGCCC
>CANMXH010000149.1 GCA_947501315.1 Caulobacteraceae bacterium
CCGATGAGCGATCACGAATCCACCTACGTCCCCAAGACCGGCATCGAGAAATGGCTCGACACCCGTCTGCCCATCGTCCGCTTCGGCGCTGACTATCTGGCGCTGCCGACGCCGCGGAACCTGAACTACTGGTACACCTTCGGTGCCATTCTGATGGTCTGTCTGGTGATCCAGATCGCGACCGGCGTGATCCTCGCCATGCACTATGTGCCGAACACCGAAATGGCTTTCGCCTCGGTCGAGCGGATCATGCGCGACGTCAACGGCGGCGACATCATCCGCTACACCCACGCCAACGGGGCCTCGATGTTCTTCATCGCGGTCTACATCCACATGCTGCGCGGCCTGTACTACGGCTCCTACAAGGCCCCGCGCGAGATGATCTGGATCATCGGCTGCCTGATCTTCTTCCTGCTGATCGCCACCGCCTTCCTCGGTTACGTCCTGCCCTGGGGCCAGATGTCCTACTGGGGGGCCGAGGTGATCACCAATCTGGTCGGGGCCATTCCGGTCATCGGCGAGCCGATCCTGATCTGGCTGCGTGGCGGCCCGGCGATCGACAACGCCACCCTGAACCGCTTCTTCTCACTGCACTATCTGCTGCCGTTCGTGATCGCCGGCTGTGTGGTGCTGCACCTCTGGGCCCTGCACACCGCAGGTCAGAACAACCCGGTCGGCATCCTGATCCCGAAGGAACGCCAGAAGAAGGACACCCTGCCGTTCCACCCCTACTACACGGTCAAGGACGGCTTCGTGCTGATCGTGTTCTTCATGCTGTTCTCGGTGTTCGTCTTCTTCATGCCGAACGCCCTGGGGCATGCCGACAACTCCATCCCGGCCAACCCGCTGGTGACCCCGGCGCACATCGTGCCCGAGTGGTACATGCTGCCGTTCTACGCGATCCTGCGCGCCATCCCGGACAAGTTCGGCGGAGTGCTGGCCATGTTCGGTGCCATCGGCGTGCTGTTCATCCTGCCCTGGCTGGATACGTCCAAGGTGCGCTCGATGCGCTATCGCCCGACGATGCGGACCTTCTTCATCATCTTCGTGATCGTTGGAATGATCCTCGGCTGGTGCGGTGCGCAACTGCCCGACGCGCCGGTGATCGGGAGCTTCAAGACCTTCATCCTGATCGACGGGGACCTGAACAGCTACCTGTGGCTGACCCGGTTCGCGACGCTCTACTATTTCGCCTTCTTCCTGATCATCATGCCCCTCGTGGGCCTGCGCGAGACGCCGCTGCCGATCCCGGCGACGATCTCGGAGCCGGTCCTCGGCGGTGACGCTGAGAAGGGCTGAGCGGGACCATGATCCTCCAGACGAATATCCGCGACATGAAGAAGACCCTGGTCCTGATCGCTGCCGCCGTCGGCCTGACCCTGGCGGCCCAGCCCGCGCTTGCGGCGGGGGGTGAATCCAAGCCCCTGCGCAGCGGTGGTTTCAGCTTTGAAGGGCCGTTCGGCAGCTTCGACCGCAACCAGCTGCAGCGCGGCTACAAGGTGTACCGTGAGGTCTGCGCCTCCTGCCACAGCATGGAGCTGATGCATTTCCGCACCCTGGCCGAGCCGGGCGGTCCGTTCTATGACTCCCACCAGGCCAGCCCGGCCGAGAACCGCTGGGTCAAGGCGCTCGCCAGACAGGTGCAGATCGCGGACATCGACACCGAGACCGGCGAGCCTGTGATGCGCGACGGCACCGCCGCCGATCGCTTCCCCAGCCCCTATCCGAATGCCACTGCCGCGGCCGCGGCGAACGGCGGGGCGTCACCGCCTGACCTGTCGGTCATGGCAAAGGCCCGCTCCGGCGGTGCCGACTACATCTATTCCCTGCTGACCGGCTATGCGGCCGTGCCGCAGGGCCTGCAGATCCGGCCGGGCCAGTATTACAACGCCTATATGGCCGGTGACCTGACGCCGTTCATGCCCGAGGGTGCCCATGTGCCGCCGGGCGGCTTCATCGCCATGCCGAACCCGCTGAACGAGGGCCAGGTGACCTATGACGACGGCACCGTCGCCTCGGTCGACCAGATGGCCAAGGATGTCTCCGCCTATATCGCCTGGTCTTCCGACCCGCGGCAGATCCAGCGCAAACAGGCCGGCGTCGGCGTGCTGATCTTCCTCTTCATCTTCGCCGGCATCACCTACATGAGCTATCGCCGGATCTGGAACGGTGTGGCCCACTAGGGCCTCCCCGCAGGGACATCGAACTGACCCGTCGGCGCACCGCGTCGGCGGGTTTTTCGTGTACGGCTGCCGCATCGACACCTGACGGACGGTGCCCTAACGTCCGGACTTCTGATTTCGGCTGAGGGTTTTCCGTTCATGCGTCTGTTCCCGACCGCCGCCGTGCTTGCCGCCGGCGCCCTGATTTCCGGCTGCGCCGCGATGGGCCCGGGGGGGGATACCGCCCCTGTCGCGCGCGCCGCGACCTTTGATGCCGCGCGCCTGTCCGAACATGCCCGGGTGCTGTCGGATGATAGCTTCCAGGGCCGGGGCATCGCCACCCCGGCGGAGGACATGACCGTCCGCTATCTGAGCGAACAATATGCCGCTGCGGGCTTCCAGCCGGGCGGGGCCAACGGGTCCTGGACCCAGGACGTGGTGCTCAACCGCTTCAGTGTCTCCAATTTCCGTGGCCTGCAGCTGCGCGCCGGCGGCGAGACGATCCCGCTGACCCAGGGCCAGCAGATCACCATCTCGACCCGCCTGCCGGGCCATCATGTGATGCTGAGCGACACGCCGCTGGTCTTCGTCGGCTACGGCATCGATGCGCCGGAGCGGAACTGGGACGACTTCAAGGACGTCGATGTGCGCGGCAAGATCATCGTCGTGCTGGTCAATGACCCCGATTTCGAACAGCCCGAGCTGAACACCTTCAACGGCCGGGCCATGACCTATTACGGCCGCTGGACCTACAAATATGAGGAGGCGGCCCGGCAGGGGGCGGCGGGCGTGATCGTCGTGCACGAGACAGCACCGGCCTCCTATGGCTGGGCCACGGTGCAGAACAGCTGGTCGCAGCCGCAGTTCGACATCGTCCGCGCTAATGCGGCTGCCGAGCGCGTGGCCATGGAGGCCTGGATGCAGCGCGACGTCGCGGTGGATCTGTTCCGGCGCTCGGGTCTTGATTTCGAGGCCCTGAAGGTCGCGGCGCGCAGCCGGGATTTCCGGCCCGTCGCCCTGACCGGCGCCGGCTTCAGCGGCATGTTCGACGTCGCGACCAGCCAGGTCACGACCCGCAACGTCCTGGCCCGCCTGCCGGGGACGACCCATCCGGACGAGACCATCCTCTATACCGCCCACTGGGACCACATCGGCATCGGCGCGCCGGATGCCAATGGTGACGCCATCTTCAACGGGGCGGTCGACAATGCGACCGGCACGGCCGGCCTGCTGGAACTGGCCCGCGCCTGGGCCGCCGGCCCGCGGCCGCAGCGGTCGATCGTGATGATCAGCTTCACGGCGGAAGAGAGCGGCCTGCTGGGCTCGGAATTCTATGCCGCCAATCCGGTCTATCCGCTGGCCACGACGGTGGCGGGCTTCAACATCGACGCCATGAACGTCTATGGCCGGGTGGCCGACGTCGACATCATCGGCTCGGGCCAGTCGAATCTCGACGCCCGCGTCACCGCCGAGGCGATGAGTCAGGGCCGCACCGCCCGGCCGGACGGCAACCCCGCCTCGGGCAGCTATTTCCGCTCGGACCATTTCCCGCTCGCCAAGCGCGGCGTGCCGATGGCCTATGTCGACGGTGGCGGTGCCTTCCGCGACGAGCCGATCGCCGCGCGCAATGCGGCGCGCGATGAATACACGGCCCGGCGCTATCACCAGGCGGATGACGAATGGTCGACCGACTGGGATCTGCGCGGTCAGGTCGAGGATCTTGAGCTGATCTTCAACATCGGCCGCGACCTGGCCAACAGCCGTGACTGGCCGGAATGGATGCCGGGTTCGGAGTTCGGTCCGGCCCGGGCCCCGAGCGCCGGCCAGCGGCGGTAGGGCGCGGCCGTCTTCTCCCTCCCCACTTCGGGGGAGGGAGACGTGTGCCACATGACCAAAACTTAATGGGCACGGTGCGGGCGGCCCCTTAAGGTGCGGGCCATCAATCCGGGGTTGGAGCCTTCCGTATGTTTCGCAAGATGATGGGCGGCGTCGCCGTCGCTGCCGTGCTGCTGGCTGCGGGCATGGCCTCGGCCCAGGACTTTTCCGCCGCGCAGCTGAGTGAGGGCATCCGCACCATCAGCGCCGACGAATACCAGGGCCGCTATCCGGGCACCGAGGGCGAGCAGATGACCCTGGCCTGGCTGCAGGCCCAGTATGAGGCCATGGGGCTGGAGCCGGGTGGACCGGACGGCCAGTGGCTGCAGCCGGTCGCGCTGAAACGCTATACGCCGGTTGCGGGTGCGACGGCCGGCTGGACAGGCCCGGACGGCGTCGTCCACGCCCTGACGCCCGGAACCGACATCGTCCTGCGGGCCGCGACCAATGACGGCCGGGCCAGCATCCGCAACGCCGGCCTGGTCTTCGTCGGCCATGGTATCCATGCGCCCGAGCGTCAGTGGGACGACTATGGCTCCGCCGATGTGCGCGGCAAGATCGTGATTGTCGTGCCGGGCGAGCCGGAGGATGCGCGCTTCAACGGGGCCTATCAGACCGCCTATGCCTCGGCTGCGGCCAAGGCCGACGAGGCCTTCCGGCGCGGCGCGATCGGCGTCCTGACCCTGGTGCCCGGCGACGCCGCCTCGCCCATGTGGCAGGGCTCGGTGCGCGGCGGCAGCCGGACCCGCACCCTGACGCCGGGGGCCGCCGATCTGGAGGTTTCGGGCGGCATCAACCATGACATCGCCGCCGCCTGGGCCGCCGCGGCCGGGCTGGATATCGCCCGGCTGCCGAACGTAGGTGACGGCACGTTCAAGGCGGTCGAGCTGCGGGGTGTGACCCTGTCGGTCGAGGCGTCCGAGACCATCGACACCCTGGTCACCAACAATCTGCTGGCCCGGATTCCGGGGACCGAGCGTCCGAACGAAACCATCGTCTATTCGGCCCACTGGGACCATGTCGGCGGCGCGGCCCAGCATCCGGGCGTGGCGGGCGACAACATCTGGAACGGCGCCTGGGACAATGCCTCGGGCACCGTCGGCGTGGTCGAGATGGCGCGTCAGCTGAGCGCCGCCCCGCGGCCGAAACGCTCGATCGTCTTCGCCCATATGGCGGCCGAGGAGATGGGTCTGCTGGGAGCCTATGGCTATACAGCCAACCCGGTCTGGCCGCTGGAGACCACGGTCGCCGACATCAATATCGACATGCTGCCCCTGTCGGCCCCGACCCGCGACCTGCCGATCTTCGGCAAGGGCCAGAATGATCTGGAGGACCGGCTGCAGGTTCTGGCCGCCGCCGAGGGCCGGGTGGTCACCGATGACCGCGAGCCGGAGCAGAACTACTACTACCGGTCCGACCATTTCCCCTTCGCCCGCGCCGGGGTGCCGGCCATCATGCCCTGGCACGGGGTCGATCTGGACGAGGGCGGCACCGCCGTCGGCCTGCCCGCCTA
>CANMXH010000150.1 GCA_947501315.1 Caulobacteraceae bacterium
CCGCGAACGGCTTCGACGCGGCCGATGGTTTCGTCCAGACGGAAGGACTGGTCGGCATTCAGCCAGCCCAGGCCGCCATCGTGTTGAATGGTCAGTCCATCTTCCTGGATGGTGACCGAGGAGTAGCCATCCGTCGGGATGCCGCGCGTGCGGACGTTGTTGGAGGCTTCACCACCCGAGGCCTCGACCCAGAAGCCCGGGATGGCCTTGAATACTTCGGCAGTCGAGAGCGGGGCCTGCAGTCGCAGAGCGTCAGCGGTCAGGGTCGTAATGGCATAACTCGCTTCGGCGCGACGACGCTCCGAGGCACCGGCCCGACCCGTGACGATGACTTCGTCGAGTTGGGCGGACTCTGCGCCGTTGGTCGACTGGGCCAGGACCGGCGTCCCGCCCACGAAGAACGTCAGTGCCGCAGCACCGGACAGCAAGCGATATGAAAATCTCATTGGAACCCCTCCAGAAAAGAAGTTCTCAAATAACTTTCGCCTTAAGATTTATCGCGTGAAATATTAGGAATTGTTTTTTTCTAATTCAGTTAAAAAATATTGGATTACTGATCAATACAAGTTGACCATAAGAATTTCTTATATTGACCCTAAGCCATTTTTTTATTTGATTGGGACTTATAACGATAGATATTTCTTCTTGTTCTGTTGAGATGGACAGAGGTTCTGGTCGGAACGATCCGCCCGTCCCGGACACCAGTTCGACATGCCCGCCGGAAACGCCCGAGACGGCGATCGTCAGGTGAACGTCCTCATCCTCCGCAACCTGAAGCCGCCCCCCCATTACGGCCATTGAGGTTCCCGCCGAGGCCGACAGGTCAACCGAGGTGCCGGGCCGGCCGGCAAGATCAACGAACACACGGCCGCTGCGGACGCCGTCCAGAATCGCGATCTGGGACAGGTCCCGTGCATAGACGACCGTCGTCGGCGTCCCGACCGGGAACTGCCGCTCAAGCGGCGCGTCAGGATCATGGCTGTCGCTGCCGCCGATTGCGGTGGGGCGGCAGCCACGGTTGAGAAGCGCCTCCCAGAAGGGGAGGTGCGAAAACTGCCCTTCGGCGGATCCTGTGAGGCGCATCGTGCCGCCATTGGCGATTTCGACGGCCGTGACGCGGGTGCAGTCCGGCACCGGCGCGACCCAGCCACAGCCCATACAGGCCTCACCCGAAGGCATTCCGGGATGGTTGATCGAGATGATGCCCCCCTGGGCCTCGATGCTCCCGAGAAGGTCGGAGATTTCAGGCAGCCGGGGAGAACCCAGTTCGAACGGGAGTGGCCCGGTCGGCCCGATCACGTTCGCATGGCCAAAGAAGGTGGTGATCTCCCGTCCCGGCAGGATCAGAAGAGTGTCGTAATAGGCCTGAAGACTTCTGAGTTCGGCAAAGGCCGACGGCGTGTTGTGTTCGGTGACGGCAATGAAATCCAGACCGGCGGCGCTGGCGCGCTCCAGCGTGCGAAAGGCCGGGCATGGAATGCGTCGGCCCGTCCGGCTGTCGCATGAACCGTCGCTCTGGCCGGTATGGCTGTGGAAGTCACCTCGATACCAGCCCGGACCACGGCGGACTGCCCCGTCAATGAAGGCGGATTCAGGCGGAGGCGCATCGGCGCCGGCCATGGTGATCCGGGCCGTCCAATTGGCTGTTACCGCCGGGCGGATGTTGGGGACTCCCAGGATCAGACTCCAACGCCCGGGAATAACCGGGCCCGGTACATAGGAAGGGGTCGCGTCGCTGGTCGCCACGGTTATGGTCGACTTGTTGCCTCCGCTCCAGCCGCGCAGCCCGTTGGGATCGCGCAGGCCGAGATCGATGACGGTGCGATCTGCACGATCATACTCGAACGACAGCGTCAGCCGTTCCATGCCCGCCGGGACATCGAACGGCACCTCTATATAGGTCTGGTGATCCGTGCCGGTCAGTGTGCCGGTCAGGGTCAGGTTTGCGGACGTACCGGGACCGGACCCGGCGGGTGCCCGGTCATCACCGGCCCAGGCACGGCTGGAATCCCAGGCCGGACCGGCGCACAGCAGCATGGCTGCCAAAGCGACCGTCAACCATGGCCGATGACCCCGGTGGAGTACCCTGCGCTGCATCTGGTTTCCTCGCCGACCCGATGCATCGCCCCATAGCCAGACATTGTGACACCGGCTTGATCTCGCCGACCCCCCGGCGTCGCCTGCCTGTCGCCTGCGGCCGTGACGCCGCTGACATCGCCTTCCTGACCACCCAGGGGTCCTGCCGGCTGGTGCGCCAGTCGGTCGGGGCCGAGGCGATCTGAGTCAGCGGCCGCCCGCCGCCTTCCATTCCTCAAGGAAGACGTCCCGGCGCAGCACCTTGTTGTCCGGGTCGATCAGCACATGGGCACCGGTCGGAACCGCGATCCGGCCGCGCCCGCCGCTCATGGCCACGGTCTGGCGGCGGCCGTCGATTTCCAACTCGACCGGCATCGGGAAGACCCCGACGTCGCCCGTCACCCATTCCAGCGACAGCTGGCCGTCCTCGCGAGTCTGGCGCAGGTCGGGCAGAGTGGCCTGGTAGAGATAGCCGCGGAAGAACCAGGTCAGGTCCCGTCCGGACTCCTCGCTGGCGAGGGCGAGAAATTCGTCGGTCGTGCCATAGCGTGTCGTGAAATTCCCGGGCCGGGGGTCGGCGGTGCCATAGACCAGCCGCGTCATCGACCGGAAAAAGGCCTCGTCCCCGATCAGCATCCGCAGCGAATGGGCGATCAGAGAGCCCTTGTTGTAGAGGTCCAGCCCCGGGCCGGCGTTACTCTTGTAGACATCGTCCTCGGCCCGGTCGGTACCCGTGACCACCGGCAAGCGGTTGATCAGGTCGCGGCGCTGCTCCTGCAGCTCGGCCTGCATATAGCGGTCGCCGTGCAGCCAGCGCAGGTAGAGCGGCTGCATATAGCTGCCCAGCCCCTCGTGCAGCCACATGTCGTCGGCGTTGCGGTTGGTCATCTGGTTGCCGAACCACTCATGGGCCAGCTCATGATGCAGCAGCCAGTCATAGCCCTTGCCGTCGAGGCGATAAGCATTGCCATAGGCGTTGATGGTCTGGTGCTCCATGCCCAGGTGCGGCGTCTCGACCACGCCCATCTTCTCGTCGCCGAACGGGTAGGGACCGACGGTGGTCTCGAAGAAATCCATCATCGGCGCGAACTGGGCGAACAGGGCCGCGACCCTGGCCGGGTCGTCGGAGCGCAGGTGCCAGTAGGAGATCGGGATCACATTGCCGAACCGGCTCTGATAGTCGGCCCGCACCTCGTCATACGGCCCGATGTTCAGGGCGATGGCATAGGTGTTGGGATTGGCCGCGCTCCAGTTCCAGGTGGTCCAGCCGTCGCCGTGGTCGACCGTGCCCATGAACCGCCCGTTCGACGGCGCGGCCAGGTTCGACGGCACGGTGATGTGCATGTCCACCCGCTTCGGCTCGGCCAGCGGATGGTCGATACAGGGCCAGAAGATGTCACAGCCCTCGGGCTGGACGGCAGTGGCGATCCACGGCGATCCGTCTACCGTCGTGGCCCAGACAAAGCCTCCGTCCCACGGCGCCTGCGGTGCCACGCGCGGCGCGCCGGCATAGGCGATCCGCACCGACACCGTCCCGCCGGCCGCCAGCGGCTCGGCCAGCGTAATGGTCATCCGCCCTTCGGGATTGCTCCAGCCGCCGTCGCCGGCTGGGACCTCTCGCCCGTCCACCTGCACGGACGAGACGGCCAGCAGGGTATCCAGCTCGACCACCACGGCCGCCAGCGGCGCGGTGGCGGTAAAGTCCAGCACGGCGACGGCCTCGATGGTCTTCGTCTCCGGCATGACCCTGATCGACAGGTCGGCCTTGTCGAACACCACGGCCAGCTGCTCGGCCGTGCGCGGCTGGTCGGTGCCGAGGGTAAAGGCGGTCGATTCGCGCACCGGCGTCTGGACCACAGTCGGTTCGAGGGTAGTTCTGTCGATCTCGACCACAACGAAGTCGGTCTGAATGGCCGTGCAGGCACCGAGCGTCAGCAGGGAGGCGCCCATCAGGGCGGCGCGGCAGGCTTTGAAGGACACGGACAGCTCCCCGGGGCGAGGTCGCCAGCCTAATGACGGGTGCGGATCGCGCAAACAAAAAGGCCGGTGTTTCCACCGGCCGTTTCAGATCTCAATGCTGTCGCCCGATCAGGCGGCGGCGGCCTGTTCGGCGATCCTGGCCTTGACCTGGCGCTTGATGCGCTGGGCGGCCAGCGACAGCTGCTCGTCCTTGGCCTTGACGATGAAGGGGTCCAGGCCGCCCTTGAAGTCGAGGGTGCGCAGGGCGGCGTTCGAGATCCGCAGGCTGAAGGTCTGGCCCAGGGCTTCCGAAGCGACCTTGACCGTCTTCAGCGACGGCAGGAAGCGGCGCTTGGTCTTGATGTTCGAGTGGCTCACGCTGTGGCCGACCATCGGGCCGATACCGGTGAGTTCGCAGCGACGCGACATGGGACTATCCTTCGGGCGCGGTCCGCTGAACGACGGACGCATGAAACAGGTACGCGCGGAAGCTGTCGGCGCGAGAGGGGGGCGTATAGAGGAGGTGAACGCATTTCGTCAAGGCTCGACACCCGTTCAGCCACCGTTCAATTCCCGACATATATTGACGCTAGGATGAACATTCGCCTTTCCGGGGACGTCATGACCACCACCCGCCTGATCGCTCTCGCTGTGCTCGCCGGAGCCGCCCTGCTGGCACCGTCCGCCTCGACCATGCCGGCCTCGCCCCCGCAGGCGGCCGCCGACACTGTCCTGCCGGGCTACTGGCAGTATACCACCAGTGCGCTCGGCATGCGGGACACCGAAACCAAATGCGTCCGGCCCAGCGAAATCAATCGCTTCTTCGGCGGACTGTCGACCCGGCGCTGGCAGTGCACCTATCCGGTTCGCGAGGTCGGCAACGGCAATGCGCGGTTCGAGGGCACCTGTCAGGACCGCAAGGGCCGTCGCGTCAATGTCCGGCTGCGCGGACCCTATGCGCCCGAGAGCTTCCGCTTTAACGGCGGAGCCCAGCTGGCGCGCGGTACCCCCTATATACCGGCCAGCATCACCGCCCGCCGGATCGCGGCCCAGTGCCCGGCGGACGCCGAGTATTTCTGAGGCTCAGACCTCGACCACCCGCGCCACGGCATAGGTGTGCTGCTCGCCTGACGGCAGCGACAGGCTGACATATTCGCCGGCCACAAACCGCTCCTCGCCGAAGCGGTGCCCGACGGCGTCATCCGCGTCGCCGTCGTCCATGTCCAGCACCCAATGCCCGCCCGGCCCGTGCCGGAGATGCCCTGTGCTGACGGTCTGGTTGCCCGAAAAGCGACGGACATGACTCCGGCCCGGCTCCGCCCGCTGGGCGTCCCCGTCCAGTCGGCTGTCGGCGTCCAGCGGCGCGACGATGTCATAGCCCTCGTCGGGCGCACCGGCAGGGTGACCGGGCTCGCGTGCGAGTTCGAGACGGATATGGTGGAACTGGGTCATGGCGCTCTCCCGTTGAACAGGCGTTGGTTCCGTCGGGTGCCGCAACGGGCGCAC
>CANMXH010000151.1 GCA_947501315.1 Caulobacteraceae bacterium
CCTCGGCTTCTCGACCACGGGCGAGGTCATCCACGTCGATGCCGGCTTCCACATGATGGGCATGGCGGCGGACGAGGAGGGGTAGCTCACGCGAGCGTGATTGGGTTGTAAGCATTGATCTTGCAAAGGTTGTGCAAATCAATGTGGGTGAACCTGTTATGACCGACCCGACCCCCCATGAACTGGACGAAATCGTCGTAAGGGGCCAGCGGCGCCGTCCCGGTGGAGCCTTCCCGGCCGGCCCTGGCGGCGGCGGCGGAGCGGGTGATGGTGGCGGCGAACACCAGAACGAGGTGGAGGAAAATGATCCTCCGCCAGATCAGATCGATCCCTGCGCCGATCCTGCAACGGCACTCCCGTGGAACGCTGATGCGGCGGGAGCCGCCACTGTGGCGAAATTTCTTCTTAAGGCGGCAGAGATCGGATTCGCGGACGCTCCGAACGGATTGCCGAGCTTGCTGAACCGCGAGTTTGGGAGCTTTCTTGTTCGGGGCTCTGGACAATCTGTGAGTACCGGTCCGGTCACCGCTGGCCCACCCCGCGATCAAACAAACCCGAACTGGGTATCGACGCTAACCATCGATCCCACCGGCGTAACGCCGGCGAACTACCAAGGAGATGTTCACAGCCATCCCAACGGCAATCCGTTGCCCAGCGAGGCTGATTGGATAAGCTTTATGGCCAACAACCAACAAGCTCGAGACGCGGGTCGCACTGGCGAGACATTCTACATGTACATTGTCGCGGCGGGTCAGAATGGCGGGCCGCCGACAATTCGTGTCTATCAAGATGGTCCGCGCGCGGCGAACAGTCCCAACCCGGCCAGGCCGACCGCAGAGGGACCGGAGGTGAACCCAGATGCCCAACCCTGTCCGTAGTCTCCTGCATCGCGGCGGCAGCTTGACCCTGCTTGTATTGTCGGCGACCTGTGGGGCGGCGTTCGCTCAGAGTCCCAACGAACAGCAGGCCGTGACGCTGAACCCTTGGCCTTATACGAACCTGATCGCCGAGGGGTCGCAGGGTCACCGGCTCGAAATCGTCACAGAAGCCGGCATCTATAATCAGGCCACCGCGATCCTGACGTTTGGGGGCCAAACCTGGAAGGTGACCGACTGGCAGTGTGAACAGTTTCGCGCCGCCCTCAACACCTATCGTGCCCTCCCGGGCCTGAAGCCCGGCCCCGGCTTGCTCCTTCCCGGTGCCTCACCCGAGCGTCCTATGCCGCCTTACCGTCCGCACGGTGAGATGTGGACTATCAGAACGCATCTGCATGCCCCGGACTGGTCGGCGATTGCCGTTGAAATGCGCGGCGGCCAAGGCCCTTATGCCTTCTGGATGAGCGACACCGTAGAAGTGATCAAGAGTTGTGGGCCGCCCTTGGAATGATCATATTGGTTGTGAGATTGCCAAGAATGCCGAAGAGGAGGCGCGCGGAACTCAGTCCGGCTCGCGCTCGCCGATCTCGGTCGGTTTCACCGCCAGCAGCCAGCCGTCGGCGATCTGCAGCTCGGGCACGGCGTCTTTCGTGAAGGGCAGGTACCAGGTCGGGCCGCCGGTCGCGGGGGCGATCTCCAGCATGTCGTCGGCGCCGAAATTCTGCACGGACTTCACGGTTCCGAGGATGAGGCCTTCGGGGTCGCGGGCCTCAAGGCCCACGAGGTCAGTCAGATAGAATTCGTCCTCTTCCGGCTCGGGCAGGCGGTCGCGCGGGATGTACAGCTTCAGCCCGCGCAGGGCGTCGGCCTGTTCCTTGGTGGCGATCTCCTTCGCCCGGCCGACGACGGCGGACTTCTCCGCCCGTCCTCCGGTCAGGGTCAGGCCGGTCGATCCGTCGGCGCGCAGCAGGACGCCGTAAGACAGCAGGGTGATCGGCTCGGCGGTCCAGGCGGTCACCCGCACCTCGCCCTTGACCCCGAACCCGCCGGCGACCTGGCCGACGAGGATGAGTTTGCTGCTTTCGGTCACCGAACAACTCCGCTCATCCCGGCGAATGCCGGGACCCAGATCCAAACGCCGTCCCCAGATAGCAGAAAAGCAGCGCCCGAACGTCGAGCACTGCTTTCTGTCATCTGGGCCCCGGCATTCGCCGGGGTGAGCGGATGAGGCCTAAGCCTCGGTCTTTTCTTCTTCGGTCGCTTCGGCGGCCGGGGCTTCCTCGGCGGCGGCTTCGGCCGGGGCCTCTTCGGTCACGGCTTCCGCTTCAGCGGCCGGAGCCTCTTCAGCGGCGGCCTCGGCCGGGGCTTCTTCAGCGACGGCTTCGGGCTCCGGAGCCGGCGGTGCGTTCTTCGCGGCTTCGGCGGCAGCAGCCGCTTCTTCCTTGGCGCGGACGGCGGCTTCAGCGGCCTCGATCTTGGCGGCGGCTTCGGCCTCGGCGCGGTCGGCTTCGCGCTGGGCGCGCTCGGCAGCGCGTTCCTGGGCCTTCTTGCCCGGCTCGGCCTTCTTCGGGTTGTTGCCCTGGGTCCACTTGACCTTGCCGGCGAGGGCTTCGTCCTGGCTCAGGAAGCGGGCGACGCGGTCGGTGGGCTGGGCGCCCTTGCCGAGCCATTCGGCGATCCGGTCGGTCTTCAGATTGACGCGCTTCTGCTCGCCGTCGCGCGGCAGCATCGGGTTGTAGGTGCCGACCCGCTCGATGAATTTGCCGTCGCGCGGCGCGTGGCTGTCAGCAACGACGATGTAATAGTAGGGGCGCTTCTTGGCACCACCGCGGGCCAGACGAATCTTCAGCATTTTCAGTCTCTTTCGTTAAGTCGGATTATTTCTTGGGAGGGAAGCCCGGAAGACCCGGAAGGCCCCCCGGAAGTTGTCCGCCGCCCAGGCCCGCGAGGCGGTCCTGAAGGGCTTTCATTTCGTCGGCGCCGGGCTCGGGCATGCGGCCGCCCCCCATCGCCTTGAGGCGGGCCAGGTCGGGGCCGCCCCCCATGCCGCCGCCACCGAGGCCGCCCATCATGGCGGCCATCTGTTTCATGCCCTTGCCGCCGCCGCGCGACATGGACTTGACCATATCGGCCATCTGGCGGTGCTGTTTGAGCAGGCGGTTGATGTCCTGGACCTCGACCCCGGCACCGGCGGCGACGCGCTTCTTGCGGCTGGCGTTGAGCAGGTCGGGCTTCTTGCGCTCGGCCCTGGTCATCGAGGAGATGATGGCTTCCTGGCGGGCGATCATGCGGTCATCGACGCCGCTGTCGGCCATCTGGGCCTTCATCTTGGCCACACCGGGCAACATGCCCATGATGCCCTGCAGACCGCCCATCCGCTTCATCTGCTGCAGCTGGGCGGCGAGGTCGTTGAGGTCGAACTGGCCCTTGGCCAGTTTGCGGGCCATGGCCTCGGCCTTGGAGGCGTCCAGCTCCTGCGATGCCTTCTCGACCAGGGCGACGATGTCCCCCTGACCCAGGATCCGCCCGGCAACGCGGCGGGCGTCGAACACTTCCAGCGCATCGACCTTCTCGCCGGCGCCGATGTATTTGATCGGCAGGCCGGTGACGGCGCGCATCGACAGCATGGCCCCGCCGCGCCCGTCGCCGTCGGCGCGGGTCAGGACGAGGCCGGTCAGCGGCAGGCGGTCGTGGAAGGCCCTGGCCGTGCGCACCGCGTCCTGACCGGTCAGGCTGTCGGCGACCAGCAGGGTCTCGACGGGCTTCGACACGGCGGCCACCTCGGCCACCTCGGCCATCAGGGCCTCATCCAGGGTGATCCGGCCGGCGGTGTCGAGGATCAGGACATCGAAGCCCTGGAGTTTCGCCGACTGCAGGGCGCGTTTGGTGATCTGGATCGGCGACTCGCCGGCCACGATCGGCAGGGTGGCGACCTCGATCTGTTTGCCGAGGGTCTGCAGCTGCTCCATGGCCGCCGGACGACGCGTGTCCAGCGAGGCCATCATGACCTTCTTGCGATCGAACTTCGTGAGACGAAGGGCCAGCTTGGCCGAGGTCGTGGTCTTGCCCGAGCCTTGCAGGCCGGCCATCAGGATCACGGCGGGCGGGGTGGCGTTCAGGTTGATCGGAGTGGGCTCGTCCCCGCCCAGCATCTCGACCAGGCCGTCATAGACGATCTTGATGACCTGATCGGCCGGCTTGACCGAGCGGATGACCTCCTCGCCGGTGGCGCGTTCGGTGGCGAAGGCGATGAAGTCCTTGACGACGGGCAGGGCGACGTCGGCCTCGAGCAGGGCCACGCGCACTTCGCGCATCGCCTCCGACACGTCCTTTTCGGACAGGGCGCCGCGCCCGGTGATCCGGTCGAAGACGCCTGTCAGCCGCTCGTTCAGAGCCTCGAACATACAAACCTCGTCAGCCCTGCGGGCCACTACATCCGACGGGTGAGACGGTCTCCATAGCGAAATGGCCTCCGGCGACGATCACGTCGGCGGAGGGTTCTCGCCATCCTCGTCCGGTCGAAACCGGGGTCGTGATGGTGGAGACGCGAGGTTCACTTGCGTCGGAAGCGGCGGCTTATGGCGGAAAAGGCGGGCGAAGACAAGGCTGGGGGCCGGGCTGGTTCATCACAACGAACACAACGACTCCACAACGAGCACGACGGGGCCGGCTCTCCGCCGTCGCGCGCAGCGCCTTCCCGTCCAGGGAGGAATGGCGCGTTCGCGCCCCACCCACGCTGCCGTCGTGTCCTTTGTGGAGTCGTTGTGTTCGTTGTGATGAACCCCGGGTCCGCTTGATGCGCCGTCAAACGGTGATCACCGTTCAGGTTTCCGCGAATTCATGCGGCGTCGCTATCTGGCCGCGGAAGTCACACGGGCCTGCAACAGCCGGTCCCTATTTCCCGGGCCGTCGCCGCGAGGAGCGACGCAGACCTTCCCGGGAATTCGCCATGAAGACCTTCGCTTCTCTCGCCGCCGTCCTTGCCGTCAGCCTCGCCGCCGGCACCGCCTCCGCCCGGGAGGCCCGCGTCCGGTGGGGTGATCTGGACCTGTCCAGTGTTGCCGGCGCAGACGCCTTCGATGCCCGGGTCTCGGCCGCGGCCAGCCGGGCTTGCCGGGGCGTCAAACGCCCGGGCAGCCGTATCAGCGACCGCGCCTTCTGCCGCGCCGCATTCCGCAATGAGGCTGTCCGGCAGCTGCCGGGCGCCGTTCAGGTGGACTATGCGCTCAGCCGCCTGCCGGTCATCCTCTGAGCCTCGCACCGGACAGACAAAAAGGCCGGCGGATCGCTCCGCCGGCCACCTTGCTGTTGTCGCCAACGCTCGCGACAAGGTCCCGGCCCCCTGTCCCTCAAGCAGCGAGCCGCCGCGCGGCGAGTGACAGGGACCCAATCAAGAAGTCGGGAAACCCCGCACCTTGAGCAGGGCCATCACATCCGGGTCGCGGCCCCGGAAGCGGCGATAGGCCTCGGCGCGGTCGGTGGTGTTGCCCTCGGCCAGGATGATGGCCTTGTAGCGGGCCGCGATGTCCGGATTGAAGACGTCGCCGGACTCCTCGAAATAGGCCCAGGTGTCGGCGTCCATGACCTCTGACCAGAG
>CANMXH010000152.1 GCA_947501315.1 Caulobacteraceae bacterium
GAGCGTCTGACCGGCGTGGAACGGCACGACCTCGGTATCGGCGGCGGCCATCATGTCCGGCACCTGGTGCGCAACCCGGTCGAGCCGGATCCGGTCCTCATTCAGGGGCAGGCCATAGAAGCGCGGCCCGTTCTCCGAAGCGAAGGCCTCGAGGTGATTCAGGGCGCCTTCTTCCTCGAAGGTCCGGGCATAGCTTTCTATGGCGAAGGGAGCGTTGAAGATGCCGGCGCAGCCACAGGCCGATTCCTTGGCACCGACGGCATGGGGGGCGGAGTCGGTGCCGAGGAAGAACCGGTCCGAACCCGAGGTCGCCGCCCGGCGCAGGGCGAGGCGGTGCACTTCCCGCTTGGCCACCGGCAGACAGTAGAAATGCGGGCGGATCCCGCCCTGGAACATGGCGTTGCGGTTGAAGTCGAGGTGGTGCGGCGTGATCGTCGCGGCGACATTCGCCCCGGCGGTCTCGACGAAGGCCACGGCATCGGCGGTGGTGATGTGCTCGAACACCACCTTCAGGGCCGGGAAATCGGCGATGATCCGGGTCAGGATGCGGTCGATGAACACCGCCTCGCGGTCGAAGATGTCGACATGGGAGTCCGTCACCTCGCCATGGACCAGCAGCGGCATGCCGATCTGCTGCATGACCTCGAGAACCGGATAGATCCGGCGGAAGTCGGTCACGCCGTGGCTGGAGTTGGTCGTGGCATTGGCCGGATAGAGTTTGCAGGCGGTGAAGACGCCGGCCGCAAAGCCGCGCCCGACCTCGTCCGGGTCGATGTCGTCGGTCAGGTAGCAGGTCATCAGGGGGGTGAAGACCGTTCCCGGCTCGACCACCGCAAGGATACGCGCGCGATAGGCCTCTGCGGCCGCCACGGTGGTGACGGGCGGTGCCAGGTTGGGCATGACGATGGCGCGGGCAAACTGGCGGGCCGTATAGTTGACGACCGAGCCCAGCATGGCCCCGTCGCGCAGGTGCACATGCCAGTCGTCGGGCCGGCGGATGACCAGTCCGGTGCCGTTGGCGGGGGGCGTCGCGACCGCCGTTGCGGTTTCAGAGAGCGTCATCAGGCTGTTCCTTGGCGGACCTTGCCGGCGTCCATCGCGTCGCCGCGCGGGCTGGATCCGGCTCCCTGCGCATAGCGGCAGACGGGCCTGCTCGTCCAGTTCGCCGCCCGAGGGTGCTGACTGTGCCGCACCTCGCGCAGAACCGCTACATCCACTCACGGTTTGTTACAGGCCCGGCCTCGCCTTCGCGGGCGCAGCACGTTAGTCAGGCCGGACAAGACGAGACTTCAGGGACCAGGCGATGACTCAGTGGGTGTACGGCTTCGGCGGGGGCTCTGCCGACGGCGATGCGTCGATGAAGAACCTGCTCGGCGGCAAGGGGGCCAACCTCGCCGAGATGTCGTCGCTCGGCCTGCCGGTGCCGCCGGGCTTCACCATCACGACGGAAGCCTGCGTCCACTATTATTCGAACGGCCAGACCTATCCCGATGCGCTGGCCGGCCAGGTCGCCGCCGGGCTGAAGACGGTCGAGGCCGTCGTCGGCAAGACCTTCGGCGATGCGAGGAATCCGCTGCTGGTCTCGGTCCGTTCGGGAGCCCGCGCCTCCATGCCGGGGATGATGGACACGGTCCTGAACCTCGGCCTGAACGATGAGACGGTCGAGGGGCTTGCTGCCCTGTCCGGCGACCGCCGCTTCGCCTTCGACAGCTATCGCCGCTTCATCACCATGTATTCCAGCGTCGTGCTCGGCCTGAGCCATGACGATTTCGAGGAGGTGCTGGACGACCACAAGGACCGGCTGGGCGTCACCATCGACACCGACCTGGGCGCCGCCGACTGGGAGAAGGTCGTCGTCGACTACAAGGCCGTGGTCGAGGACCGGCTGGGTCACGCCTTCCCGCAGGACCCGCATGACCAGCTCTGGGGGGCCGTCTCGGCCGTCTTTGCCAGCTGGATGAACGACCGGGCCAAATTCTATCGCCGCATGCACGACATCCCCGAGAGCTGGGGCACGGCGGTCAATGTCCAGTCCATGGTCTTCGGAAACATGGGCGAGACCTCGGCCACGGGCGTGGCCTTCACCCGCAACCCGTCGACCGGCGAGGCCCGGCTGTATGGCGAGTTCCTGATCAATGCCCAGGGCGAGGATGTCGTCGCCGGCATCCGCACGCCCCAGTCGCTGACGAAGGCGGGCCGGGAAGAGATGGGCGAAACCGCGCCCTCAATGGAAGAGGCCATGCCGGTCGTCTTCACGGAGTTCGTCGATGTCGTCGGCCGGCTGGAAAGCCACTACCGCGACATGCAGGACATCGAGTTCACGGTCGAACAGGGCCGGCTCTGGATGCTGCAGACCCGCAACGGCAAGCGCACGGCCAAGTCGGCGCTCAAGATCGCGGTCGATCTGGCCGCCGAGGGGGTGATCTCCGAGGAGGAGGCCGTCTCCCGCGTCGAGCCTTCGGCGCTGGACCAGCTGCTGCACCCGACCCTCGATCCGAAGGCCAGCCGTACCGTGGTGGCATCCGGCCTGCCCGCCTCGCCCGGCGCGGCCACCGGCAGGATCGTCTTCGATGCCGACGAGGCCGAGCGGCTGTCACAGCTGGGCGATGCGGTCATACTGGTGCGCGAGGAGACCTCGCCGGAAGACATTCACGGCATGCATGCGGCACGGGGCATCGTCACGGCGCGGGGCGGCATGACCAGCCACGCCGCTGTGGTGGCGCGCGGCATGGGGCGGCCCTGCGTCTGCGGCATCAATGAACTGTCGATCGACGACAAGGCCGGGACCTTCACCGCCCGTGGCCGCACCTTCAGGGCCGGCGACATCATCACCATCGACGGCTCGAAGGGCGAGGTGCTGGACGGGGCCGTGGCCATGATCGAGCCGGAGCTG
This sequence comes from Caulobacteraceae bacterium, assembly GCA_947501315.1. GTDB lineage: Bacteria > Pseudomonadota > Alphaproteobacteria > Caulobacterales > Caulobacteraceae > Brevundimonas. Next base: position 2,894 of record CANMXH010000152.1, read on the forward strand.
ACCGGTGATTTCCAGACCCTGATGGCCTGGGCCGACAAGGTCCGACGCCTGAAGGTGCGCGCCAATGCCGAGACGCCGCTGGATGCGAAGACGGCTCGTGGCTTCGGGGCCGAGGGTATCGGCCTGTGCCGGACCGAGCACATGTTCTTCGACGACGCCCGCATCGCCGCCGTGCGCGAGATGATCCTGGCCGATGACGAGGCCGGCCGCCGTCTGGCGCTGGCGAAGATCGCGCCGTTCCAGAAGGCCGATTTCGTTGAACTGTTCACCATCATGGCCGGCCTGCCGGTCACCGTGCGCCTGCTCGACCCGCCGCTGCACGAGTTCATCCCCCACACAGACGCCGAGATCGATGCGCTGGCGGTGACGCAAGGGCTCGACGCCGCCAAGCTGAAGCGCCGGGCGAAGGAACTGCACGAGACCAACCCCATGCTCGGCCACCGGGGTTGCCGGCTGGGCGTCGCCTATCCTGAAATCTATGAGATGCAGGTCCGCGCCATCCTCGAGGCGGCGCTGCAGGTGAAACAGACCGCGGCCGAAGCCCCCATCCCCGAGATCATGCACCCGCTGGTCGCCCTCGGGCTGGAGATGAAATATCTGCGCGAACTGACCGACCGCACCGCCGAGGCCGTCTTTGCCGACGCCGGCGACCGGGTCGAATACCTTGTCGGCACCATGATCGAACTGCCCCGCGCCGCACTGCGCGCCGCCGACCTGGCCGAATACGCCGAGTTCTTCAGCTTCGGCACCAACGACCTGACCCAGACCACCTTCGGCATCAGCCGCGACGACTCCGGCCGGTTCCTGCAGGCCTATATGGACAAGGGCATCTTCGAGACCGATCCCTTTGTCCGCCTCGACCAGGACGGCGTCGGCGACCTGATCCGCATCGCTGCCGAGCGCGGCGGGGCGGCGCGTCCGGGCATCAAGATGGGTATCTGCGGCGAGCACGGCGGTGACCCGTCGTCGATCGCCTTCTGCGAGGAGGTCGGCCTCGACTACGTCAGCTGCTCACCCTACCGCGTGCCGATTGCACGTCTGGCGGCGGCGCAGGCGGCGCTGGTTTCGCGGGGGGGAGAGGCGCGGGAGAAGGACCGTTAAGTCGTCCAACCCCCTGAGTCAGGCGGCACCGGGTTGAAGCGCCCAGCGCATCGAGCCTTCGCCGAAGGGTTTGAAGAACAGGTCGCGGTAGCGTTCGAAGACCTCGACGATCGTCCTGGTCATGTCCTGCGCGACGGTCTCGCCGCGCTGACGTTTCATCGCAACGATGCACTGCACCACGTCGCGTTGGTGAGCCGAGCCGCCCATCCTCTTCAGCACTGCGGCGATATCCTGTGCCAGCGGATCGATCTGGGCTCCCCACGGCGCGGCGAGCAGAGTCGACCCGGACGCCTCCGCGCTGTTGCGCGGGGAACCGACCGAAAGATCCGACGGCAGATGCAAGCGCAGGCGCGATTTCGTGATCAGAGGGAATGATGGAGCCGCGTCGGCCGGAGGGCCTTCCCTTTGCATCAGCACAGGTAACGAAAGATCCGACGGCGGATGCAAGCGCAGGCGCGATTTCGTCATCAGAGGAAATGACGGAGCCGCGTCGGCCGCAGAGTCTTCCCTTTGCATCAGCACAGGTCGCGTTGTCATCCTGTCCGTCTCTGCGACTAGTTGAAAAGGAAATTCATCACGTCGCCATCCTTGACGACATAGGCCTTGCCTTCGGCACGCAGTTTTCCAGCTTCCCGGGCCTTTGCCTCGCCCTTGAGCGCGACATAATCCTCATAGGCGATGGTCTCGGCGCGTATGAAACCCTTTTCAAAATCGGTGTGGATAACGCCCGCCGCCTGGGGGGCCGTGGCACCGATCGGAATGGTCCAGGCGCGCGCCTCCTTGGGGCCCACGGTGAAATAGGACTGCAGGCCCAGCAGGGCATAGGCCTCGCGGATCAGACGGTTCAGGCCGGGCTCGGCCAGGCCGAGGCTTTCCAGGAATTCGGCCTGTTCGGCGGGGTCCAGAACGGCCAGTTCGGAATCGATCCTGGCCGAGATGACCACGGCCTTGGCATTGTCGGCGGCGGCGCGGGCGGCGACCTGTGCCGATAGTTCATTGCCCTTGTCGGCGGAGTTTTCATCGACGTTGGAGACATAGAGGGCGGGCAGGGAGGTCAGCAGCTGGAGCATGTGCCAGGCCTTCTGGTCCTCCTTGTCGACCTGGACCACCCGGGCGGGTTTGCCGGCGCGCAAGGGTGCAAGGGCCATGTTGATCAGGCGCAGGGTGGTCTGGGCCTCCTTGTCGCCGCCCTTGGCCTTCTTCTCGACGTTGACCACCCGCTTCTCGAGGCTTTCGAGGTCGGCCAGCATCAGTTCGGTCTCGATGATCTCGAGATCGCTGATCGGGTCGATGCGGTTCTCGACATGGGTGATGTCGTCGTCGATGAAGCAGCGGGCGACGAAGGCCACGGCGTCGCAGTCGCGGATATTGGCCAGGAACTGGTTGCCCAGGCCCTCGCCCTTGGACGCGCCGCGCACCAGGCCGGCGATGTCGACGAAGGTGATCCGCGACGGAATGATCTCTTTCGAGCC
>CANMXH010000153.1 GCA_947501315.1 Caulobacteraceae bacterium
GAATTCGAGTTCGAGGGGATGGGGGCCTGGGACTGATGCATGTGGAGTGAGGCCAGCGCCATCTCTCATGCCGCGTTCAGAGGTGCCCGGGCCTCTTCCATACTCTGCTCAAATACCACCCCCGGCGTATCCCTGCAGATACCCGAGTTTCGTTCGACAGGTATCTATGTGGTATCGGGTGCGAAACCTGTGGGTCTGGGGCGGCCCCTCGGTCTTCCCGAAATTCATGATATTAAAGGGAAATAAATGGTGGATGCGACAGGGATTGAACCTGTGACCCCCTCGGTGTGAACGAGGTGCTCTCCCGCTGAGCTACGCATCCGGCCGTTTCAGGAGGCGGGGACATAGCCCGCTCGCCCGGGGCTGGCAAGCCGTCAGATGGCGGCGGACACCTCTGCCCGGCACAGGCTCCCGACGGCCGCGATCAGGTCCGGAAAGCGGTCTATGACGATGTCGCCGCCCAGCTCGTTGAGGGGCGCATCATTGTAGCCGAAGCTGCAGACGACGCAGGGTACGCCCGCCGCGCGGGCGCTGCCGGTGTCGGTGGTGGCGTCGCCGACCATCACGGCCCGGGCCGGATCGCCGCCGGCCAGCAGAACGGCCTCGCGCACATGGGCTCCGTCAGGCTTTCGCGCACTGACCCGGTCGGGGCCGGCGACCACAGGAAAATGACGGGTCAGGCCCACGGCCCCGATCAGGGCCACGGCCAGATCGGTGCGCTTGTTGGTGGCGACGCACAGAATGGCCCCGCGCGCGGCAAGATGATCCAGCGTCTCGACCACACCCTCGAACGCCCGGCTTTCGTCAGCGATATGGGCGACATAGTCATCGATGAAATGGTCGAACAGTTCAGGCTCTGCGGCCTCGTCCCACACGGACCCGGCCTCGGCAAATCCATGGCGGAGCAGGGCCCGGGCACCATGGCCGACCAGATGCCGCGCCGAGGACACGGGCACGGGCGGATGGCCGCGCGGCGCCAGCATCCGGTTCAGGGTGCCGATGAGATCCGGAGCCGAGTCCACGAGTGTGCCGTCCAGATCGAAGGCGATGGTCCAGCCTTCAAGATCGCCTGTGCGCATCGACATCTCCCCCGGCCTGCCCGGATGGGCTAGACCGCTGGTGACGACTAACCGCCGGACTGATTCATGACCAGTACTCCTCGCGCAGCCATCATTCTCGCCGCCGGACAGGGCACGCGGATGAAGTCGCCCCTGCCCAAGGTGCTGCACCCCGTCGGTGGTCGGGCGATGCTGGATCACGCCATCGACGCGGCCAAGGCGCTGGGCTGCGAGCGGATCGTGGTCGTGGTCGGCAATCACTCGCCCGAGGTCCGTGACCATGTGGTCAGGCGGCTGGGCGAGGCCGCCATCGCGGTCCAGGACCCGCCGATCGGCACCGGCCACGCCGTGCGCGCCGCCGAGGCCGCCATGGCAGGCTTCACCGGCCAGGTGGTCGTCACCTATGGCGACGTGCCCCTGCTGAAAGCCGCGGATATCGAGCCCGTGTTCGGCTCGGAAGACGGCGTGACCGTCATCGGCTTTGAGGCCCGCGACCCGGGGGCCTATGGCCGGCTGGTCATGGACGGCGACACCCTGGCCGCCATCACCGAAGCCAAGGAGGCGTCGGCCGAGGTTCTGGCGATCACCGCCTGCAACTCCGGCGTCATGGCCGCGCCCTCGGCCCTGCTGTTCGAACTGCTGGCCGAGGTGCGGAACGACAATGCCAAGGGCGAATACTATCTGACCGATGTCGTCGAACTGGCCCGTCGCCGCGGCGAGCCGACCCGCGTGGTGTTCGCCGGCGAGGATGCGGTCATGGGGGTCAACGCCCAGGCCGAGCTGGCCGTGGCCGAGGCCCTGTTCCAGACGGCCCGGCGCGAGGCGTTTCTGGCCGCGGGCGTGACGATGCCGGACCCCGGGACGGTGCATTTCTCGTTCGACACCGAGGTCGGCGGCGGGACGACGATCGAGCCGTTCGTCGTGTTCGGTCCCGGCGCGAAGATCGCGGGCGGGGCCCGTATCCGCAGCTTCAGCCATATCGAGGGGGCCAGGGTCGCCGCCGGTGCCGAGGTCGGCCCCTATGCCCGCCTGCGCCCGGGCGCTGATCTGGGCGAGGACGCCAAGGTCGGAAACTTCGTCGAGGTGAAGAATGTCCGCATGGGACCGGGCGCCAAGGCCAATCACCTCGCCTATCTGGGCGACGGCGATGTCGGGGCGAAGGCCAATATCGGCGCGGGCACCATCTTCTGTAACTACGACGGCTTCTTCAAACACCGCACCACAGTGGGCGAGGGGGCTTTTGTCGGCTCCAACAGCTCGCTGGTGGCGCCGGTGACCATCGGTGCCGGGGCCATGGTGGGCTCGGGCTCGGTGATCACCCGGGACGTGGAATCCGGCGATCTGGCCCTGGCCCGTGGCAAGCAGGAGACCCTGCCCGGCTGGGCGGCGCGGTTCATGGAGACGATGCGGGCGAAGAAGGCGGCGAAGGCGAAATGAGCGACATCCAGAAGAGGAACGCCGGCGAGGCCGCCGCCCTCCGCGTCGAACCCGGCATGGTCGTGGGGCTTGGCACCGGCTCCACCGCGGCCTGGTTCGTCAAGGCGCTGGCGGCCCGCAACCTGACCGGCCTGCGCTGCGTGCCCACGTCCGAAGCCACGGCCGAACTGGCCCGGGAACTGGGCCTGACCCTGTCGACGCTCGAAGATACCTCCCGCATCGACCTGACCGTCGACGGCGCCGACGAGGTCGGTCCCGGCCTCGCCCTGATCAAGGGCGGCGGTGCGGCCCTGCTCCGCGAGAAGCTGGTGTGGGAAGCCTCGGCCCGCTGCATCGTCATCGCCGACAAGGCCAAGGTAGTGCCGGTGCTGGGTGCCTTCGCCCTGCCGATCGAGGTCGTCGCCTTCGGCCACAAGACCACCGCCAACCGCATTGCCGACGTGTTGGCCGACCATGACATCGCCATGCCGGCGCGGGTGCGGACGGCCGAGCGAGGGCTGGTTCGGACCGACGGCGGAAATCTGATCTATGATGCGAAATGCGCCGCCATCCACGACCCGGTGCGGCTGGCGGACGACCTGAAGCTGATCACCGGCGTGGTCGAGCACGGCCTGTTCCTCGACCTGGCCGATGAGGCGATCATCGGTGGCGATAACGGGGTGGATATCCTACTTCCCTAGTTCACCATCTCCGCTTTCGTCATCCTCCGGCGAGCGAAGCGAGACCGGGGGACCCAGCGGCGCCGAAGGCGACCTGTTCAGGCACCATGGTTTCGCCGGTGTCCGCGACAGGGTCCTGCTCCCGCAGGCCGCTGGGTCCCCCGGTCTGCGCCGCCGAGAGGCGGCTTGCCGGAGGATGACGAAAGCAAAAGAGAAAGCGCCCGACCGATGACCACCTACGACTACGACCTCTTCGTCATCGGTGCCGGTTCGGGCGGCGTTCGGGCGGCGCGACTGACCGCCCTCGGCGGCAAGCGCGTCGCCATCGCCGAGGAGCATCGGGTCGGCGGCACCTGCGTGATCCGCGGCTGCGTGCCCAAGAAATTCATGGTCATGGCCAGCGATTTCGCCCACCAGTTCCATACGGCCGAGGGCTATGGCTGGACGGTGGATGCCCGCTTTGACTGGCCGAGTTTCCTTGAAGCCAAGGACATCGAGATCGCCCGCCTGTCGGGCATCTATGCCGCCAACCTCGGCAAGGCCGGGGTCGATCTGATCAACGGGCGGGCCGTGCTGAAGGACGCCCATACGGTCGAGATCGTCGGCAAGGACCAGACCATTACGGCCGAGCGGATCCTGATCGCCACGGGCGGGCGGCCCTGGGTTCCGGACGATCTGCCCGGGGTGGAGCACACCATCACCTCGGAAGAGGCCTTCCATCTCCCGGAACTGCCCAAACGCATCCTGATCGCCGGCGGCGGCTATATTGCGGTCGAGTTCGCCGGCATCTTCGCCGGCCTGGGGGTCGAGACTACCCTGATCTATCGCGGCCCCAACCTCCTGCGGGGCTTCGACGACGATGTGCGCGCCCATCTGGCCGCCGAGATCGAGAAGCGGGGGATCAAGGTCATCCTCGGCTGCCGGCACGTGTCGATCGAAAAGACCGCCACCGGCTTGCTGAACCGGCTCGAGAACGGCCACGAGATCGAGACCGATGTGGTCATGTTCGCCACCGGCCGCGTGCCGCACGTCAAGGCGTTGGGGCTGGAGACCGCCGGGGTTGAGCTGAACGACCAGGGTGCCATCAAGGTCGATGCCTTGTCGAAGACCACGGCCGACAACATCTGGGCCATCGGTGACGTCACGGATCGCATGAACCTGACGCCCGTGGCCATCCGCGAGGCGGTGGCCTTCCATGAGACCGTCTATCGCGACAACCCCCAGGCCTTTGACTATGAGGCCGTGGCCACCGCCGTGTTCAGCCAGCCGCCGGTCGGCACGGTCGGCCTGACCGAGAGCGAGGCGCGGCACAGCCTTGGCGGTGCGGTTGACGTCTATCTGACGCGGTTCCGGCCGATGAAATACGCCTTCACCGGCTCGGACGAGCGGGTGCTGATGAAGCTGGTCGTCGACGGCCAGAGCCAGAAAGTGGTCGGCGTCCACATCGTCGGGCCGGAGTCGCCCGAGATGATCCAGCTGGCCGCCATCGCCGTGAAGGCCGGCCTGACCAAGGCCCAGTGGGACACCACCTGCGCCGTCCACCCCACCATGGCCGAAGAACTGGTGACCCTGAAGGACAAGCAGCAACCGGGGCAGATGTCGGCGGGGTAGGGCGGTCTCTTGTCGCTCCGCGGCAGAAGGCGGCGGGTTCATCACGACGAACACAACGGGTTCACAACGGACACAAGGAATGTCCGCCCGTTTCGTCCCCTTGCGATCCCGGGCCGGCCGGCCAGTTCTCTTCGGGCCGAAGGCCCGATACCTAGCCCGGACCTGACGCACAGGCCGACCAGACGTGTTCCGGCCCCGTCGTGTCCTTTGTGAACCCGTTGTGTTCGTTGTGATGAACCTCGGCGCTCCGAAGGCGTCCGCGACCCTTGACGCTCCGCTGACAATCCGCCGATTGCCAGCATATCCCGTCCCACCAACCCACGGACTTCTTTCGTCTTTCAAAATAAACAGCGTCATCAGCCATCATGACCGGGACCCGTGTCAGACTCCTGCCCATCCCGTCGGTGGGGAGGGCGTCGGATCCAGCGCCCCGATGTCGGCGGGCTGTGGTCGAGCGATGAAGCCCGGGGGAAGGATACCCCGGGGGTCCTTGCGGAGGTCGATGGATGGCCTCCGCCTGCTCGCCGCGCGCTTCCTGTGCGGGCCGCTGTCTCATGTCCGCCGCGCGTCGCTGGCAGCAATGTCAGCGGCGGTGATCCGGTAAGGCCCGAAGCAAGGGCCGCCAGCCGGAGGGCGCGTGGAAAACGGCTGCGCGGGGCAGGTCTGCTTCGTCGAAACGGTA
>CANMXH010000154.1 GCA_947501315.1 Caulobacteraceae bacterium
CAGATGGACCAGGGCGTCCAGATCAAAACGCAACCGCGTCGCTTCGCGCCGGCTGAGCGAGCCATTGCGTTCGCCCCGGTCGATGCGGCGATCCAGCTGGTATTTGCGCTGGCTGATGTTCTGCCAGCTGCCGCCCCGGTCCTGTTCATAACGACCGCCGCGATCCTCATAATGGCGCGGGCCGTAGGACTGGGCCATGGCGGGGACCGCGACGGACGCCGCAGCCAGGGCGAGGGCGGGGATGAGAAACTTCTTCATCATCGGACTTCTCCTTGAGCGTTCCACGCGGACCGGGGTGGCCGGCGTTGAGGTGAGAAGACCATTCCCCGGCTGAGCCCGACCTGAACGGAGCGTGTCAGCTTCCATTCATCGGCATGAATTCGTCGACACATCGTCCTGGCGCTGCCGGGCGGACAAATCCTCGCCGCGCGCGCAGGGAGAGGCGGCGCAAGACGTGAAATATGTCTACACTGGCTGTTCAGCCGTCGTTCAGAGCCAGGGCCCTAGACCGCTTTTCATGATCCATCCGTCCACCCTGCTGCTCGCAGTCCTGATCGCCGCCGCGCCCCTGTCGCCGGCGGCCGCGCAGGATCGTGGCCTTCGCGGCGACCGTGCGGATCGTCAACAGCAGGATGACCAGCCCCGGGTCAGCGTCGGGGAGGCGGTCCAGCGCGCTTCCGCGGGCCGCCCGGGCCGTTTTCTGGGGGCCAGTAATCGCGGTGACACCATCGTCGTTCGCTGGGAGTATCCCGGTGGCCGCGTCGCCGACATCATCGTGGACGCCCGCACCGGCCGGGTTGTGGGAGAACGCTGAATGCGAGTCTTGCTTGTCGAGGACGATGTTGACCTGTCGCGCCAGCTGAAACTGGCCCTGGGCGACGCCGGCTATGCCGTGGACCATGCTGCGGACGGCGAGGAAGCCCATTTCCTCGGCGACACGGAACCCTATGACGTGGTGGTGCTGGACCTGGGCCTGCCCAGGATCGACGGCGTTTCGGTGCTGGAGCGCTGGCGGCGCGACGGCAAGACCACGCCCGTGCTGATCCTGACCGCGCGCGGGGCCTGGTCCGACAAGGTGTCGGGCTTTGACGCCGGGGCCGACGACTATCTGACCAAGCCCTTCCACACCGAGGAACTGCTGGCCCGTCTGCGGGCCCTGCTGCGACGGTCCGCGGGCATCGCCTCGGCGACCCTGTCGTGCGGCGGCCTGCGCCTCGACCCGAAGGCGGCCCGTGCCACGGTCAATGGCGAGCCCCTGCGGCTGACCTCGCTGGAATACCGGCTACTGCACTATGTGATGATGCATCAGGGCCGGGTGATCAGTCGCACCGAACTGGTCGAGCATCTTTACGATCAGGATTTCGACCGCGATTCCAACACGATCGAAGTCTTCGTCGGTCGGCTGCGCAAGAAGATCGGGGCGGACCGCATCGAGACCGTGCGCGGACTGGGCTATCGCCTGACGCCGTTGGCCGGGGAGTCCGACGGGACGTGACGGAACGGGCGGGGGACGTATCGGCTCCGGCCCGGGACCGGTCCTGGGACCGCTGGTTCGGGCGACCGGGCCGCAGCCTGACCCGCCGGCTGATCTGGCTGGCCTCTGCGTGGATCGTTCTGGCGCTTGTGCTGACCGGCTGGGCCTTGACCAGCCAATACCAGGAATCGGCACTGCGCCGGCTCGGCAATGAGCTGGGCGACACCCTCGACGAGGTGGTGATCGCAACCAATGCCGGGCCTGACGGCATCGTCGTGGCGGAGATCCGGGACGCCCGGACGGATCGGGCCTTGTCCGGGAAATACTGGGCCGTGGCCGAGTTGGATGGCACGGGCGGGGTTCGGGTCATCGCCGGCTCACCCTCCCTGGCCGGCGAACAGCTGGCCGTCCCGCGAGAGCTGCCGGACCGGCTCATGGCTGCGACCGGCACCATGATCAGCTTCAACGATCCTGGCTTCCTGAGACCGCCGCTGCGACAGCCGCTACGCGTCGCCGCCAGCCTCAAGTCGCTGCCCGGCCGTCGCGAGCCGCTCGTGTTCATGGCGGCGATCGACCGGACCAATATCGAGAATGACACGCGCCAGTTCGCGACCTTTACCTGGTCCTCGCTGCTGATCCTCGGACTCGGCCTGGTCATCGCCGTCTTCCTTCAGGTGCAGATCGGCCTGCGTCCACTGTTCAGCCTGCGGAACGAGATCGCCGACGTCCGCAAGGGCAAGGCTGCCCGGATCGTCCACAGCTATCCCATGGAAATCCAGCCGTTGGCCGAACAGGTCAACCGGCTGCTCGACCACAATCAGGAGACGGTCGAGCGCCAGCGTACCCACGTCGGCAACCTCGCCCATGCGCTGAAGACACCGCTCTCGGTCATGCTGGCCGAGGCCGGGACGCAGACGGGTATCCTGCCCGACATGGTCCGCAAACAGACCGAGGTGATGAAGGCCCAGGTCGATCACCACCTGCGCCGCGCCCGCGCCGCCGCCCGGGCCCAGCTGCTGGGGGAACGCACCCCCATCGCCGAGGTGCTGGATGAGATGGCGGTCATGCTCGAGCGCGTCTTCGAGGAGAAGTCTGTCGAGATCGACTGGCGCGCGCCGGACGAGCTTGGTTTCCGGGGCGAGCGTCAGGACCTGCAGGAAATCCTCGGCAATCTGATGGAAAATGCCTGCAAATGGGCGAAGCGCCGCGTCCGAATCTCTGCCGGTCCGACCGGTCTCGGTCAGATGGTGGTGGTGGTGGAGGACGACGGCCCCGGCCTGCCGGCCGACCAGCGCGATGCGGCTCTGGAGCGGGGCGCCCGCCTGGACGAAACCACGCCGGGCTCCGGTCTTGGCCTTTCCATCGTGGTCGAGCTGACGCGCGCCTACGGCGGCAGTATCACCCTTGCTGACAGTGATCTCGGCGGTCTGAAAGTGCTGCTGGAGTTGCCCGCAGCAGAGGCCTGACTTCATCCGTCGGAAAAGCGATTGTTAATCCCGCCCGCCTAAACTCCGACCCGCCGGCGCAAGGCCGGTCGGGGATCTGTCATGGCCGGGCTCTCCAGTGCCCATCGTACCGCACTGTCTGCCCTTCTGGCCCGGTGTCCTGACGTTGCGCTCAGGGCCGTGTCCGCGTCAGTGGCGTCCGCGGCTGGCAGCCAGGCCGCGGAAATGCGAGCCCTGATCGGCGAGGAGTTTCGTGACCGCGAACGCTGCGAACGGGTCCTGAAGCCGCTGGTTCCGATGTTCCGCGCGCGCGCGGACGGCATCGTCGCCATGACCTTTCCGCCACATATCCTGCCGCGTCTTTGGCGTGCCGCAAGCGCGCGCGAGCCTGCCCTTCTGCAACATCTGGAAGGGGATGAGCCCGCGGCCACGATGGTGGCGGATCGTCTCTGCCGGGCCGCGGCCAGCGCCGTCCGTGACCAGCCTGACCTGATCTGGCCGCCCGGGGGCGATGAGGCCGCCCGTCAGAAAGGTCTCGACGACCTGACGGCCTGCCTCGATCTGGCCCATCTCGCGCGCCGTGGCCTGCCTTCTCTCGAAATCTGGGTCAAGCGCCCCGACGGCGACCAGATCGCAGCGCTGCGCCTGCTGTTCAGGGACTGCGCCGACGCGCGCGTTGACGGCGCTCCACGCGTGCTGGAGATGCTGTTCGCCCAACTGCCGGATGCCGTCCTGACCCTTCGGATCGTTGCCCTGGCCTCACTGGCAGCCGGTCAAGACAGCCTCCTCGGCGAGTCGGAGATGTCCGGCTTCGTTGATCGACTGATCGCCGGCGTCGATCTCCGTGCGCGCAGGATCAAGGCGTTCAAACCCGGTGCCGATCTGGCTCAGGTCGATGCGGTGATCGCCGATTTCAACTGGTGCGCGGGTGTGCTCGGTGAACTGGATGTGACCCTGTCGCTTGACCCGGGCAGCGCCTGGGGCAAGTCGGTGCGGGACGCGCGGGGCACCATTGCCGGACGCATGTCCAGCCTGCTCCGCGCGGCGGACAAGGCGGTGAACCTTGCCTTGCCGATGGAGCAGGTGAAGATCGGCCGGCTCATGAACCGCGCGGTTCCCCGTCTGTCGACACGGGTCGACGGCCCTTCTGTCGAAGCCGCCCTGAGCCTGCTGAGCCTGGTCGGATCTGCACGCGGACCTGCCTCGACCTTCGGCTGCGAGGCAGACCGCAAGACACTGGTTTCCGCCCTTGGCGACCGGCTGTTGGACTACGCCGACCAGACGCTTCGGATGATCCGTGAAGGCGCGGTCGAGGGCGAGACCCACGCGTTCGAACTTATCGAACTGGCCGCGCTTTGCCTCGATCGCATCGACGCCGACGAGGCCGCCCATACGGTGCGGCGTCGGGCCGCGGCCGCAAGGGTGCCAGTAAAGGGCGCCGGGGCCTCGTCGCAGGCGGCATGATCGGCTAGACGGTCGGGATGACGGCATTCTGGATCATGGCGGCCCTGATGACGGCCCTCGCCGGTCTGTGCACTCTGGCCGGTGCGCGACGCGGTGCCGACGGCGAGGAGACTGTTTCCGCCGAGGCCGAACTGGCTGAACTGGATCGACTGAAGGCGCGTGGACTGCTTGACGAAGCCGCATGGACGGCGGCCCGGGCCGAGTCCGGTCGACGGATTCTCGCTTCCGACCGGGCAACCGCGCCTGTGCGGGCTGGAACCCGGGACCGGTTCATGGTGCTCGGCGGACTGGCCTGCACCGCCGCTGCCGCCCTGGTCCTCTATGTCCTGGTCGGCACGCCCGGCCTGCCGGACCAGGCCTATGAGCGACGTGTAGACCAGTGGACCACCGAACTGGAGACGCTTCAGCCCCCGCAGGTCGCGGCCGTGGCGGCCCGGGTGGTGAAAGAGCGGCCGAACGATCATGAGGCCCTGGCCATGCTCGGGGCGGCGCGATTCCAGGCCGGCGACCCGATCGGCGCGGCCTCGGCCTTCCGCCGGGCCCTGGCGCTGCAACCTGACGATGCCCAAAGCTGGGCGCGGCTCGGTGAGAGTCTGACCCGGGCCAACGGCGGTGTGGTCGGCGGCGACGCGGAAGCCGCCTTCGCCCAGGCCCTGCGTCGGGACCCGGGTCAGCTGGGCGCGCGCTATTTCCTCGGCGAGGCGGCGCTGGCCCGCAATGAGTTGGACAGGGTCCGGGCCATGTGGGGGCCGTTGATCGCAGCGCTCGACCCGGCCGATCCGCGCCGGCTGGATCTGCAACGTCGTATGCCGGGAGAGCCGGAATGAACTGGCTGCCCAGATCGCCCAAGGCGCGCCGCCGCCTGTGGGTGGTGGCTGTTGTCGCTCCGGTGCTGGCTGTCGCCGTCGGCCTGTCGCTTTACGCCATGCGGGACAGCGTGACCTTCTTCTTCTCCCCGTCCGAGGCCACGGCCGAGACGGCACCGGCCGGACGGGTCGTTCGTCTGGGGGGGCTGGTCGAGGCCGG
>CANMXH010000155.1 GCA_947501315.1 Caulobacteraceae bacterium
GCCGCGATCACTGAGGTGCTGGAGGACGCGCCTCGACCGGCGGGGATCACGGCGCGGGTCGCGCTGGAGGACGGCGTACTGACACTGGGCGCGGCCGGCGGGCCCCTGGCCGGAAGCGATCCGGGGCCCAGCTATTTCTTCCCCTTCGAGGGAGGGATCATCGACCATCCGGCCCCCCAGACCGGCGCCTGGGGACCGCAAGGTCTGAGCCTGCGACTTCGGCCGGGCAGCGAGACCCGGGCGACGGGCCTGACCGGGCCGGTCGGGGGTGTGCTGGTGACGGCCGCCGGAGCCTGGGAAATCCGGGCCGAGCCGGGTGCGGTGCCCGCAGGCACATCCGGATCCGGCGTGCTCGCTGCGGCTGCCGACGCGGATGCCGCGGCGGCTGACCCGGACGGCGGCAGCGATCTGGCGACCTTCGCCCAAGCCCTGCTGTTCGCGGTCCTCGGCGGACTCATCCTCAATCTGATGCCCTGCGTCTTTCCGATCCTGGCCATGAAGGCCGCCGCGCTGGCGGCCTCGGCCCATGATGAGCGCCACACACGGCGCGACGGACTGGCGTTTCTGGCGGGCGTGCTGACGACCTTCCTGCTGCTGGCGGGTGTTCTTCTGGCCCTGAGGGCGACCGGCGAGGCCGTGGGCTGGGGCTTCCAGCTGCAGTCGCCACCGGTGACGGCGGGTCTGGCCCTGCTGATGCTGGCCGTAGCGCTCAATCTGTCCGGCGTCTTCCATGTCGGCGGGAGGCTGCAGGGTGCCGGATCGGGGCTGCTGTCGCGCCTGCCCGGCGGTCTCGGCGCCTTCTTCACCGGGGCCCTGACCGTGGTCGTGGCCGCGCCCTGCACCGCCCCCTTCATGGCCTTTGCCCTGGGAGCAGCGCTGGTGATGCCCTGGCCGCTGGCGCTGCTGGTCTTCCTCGGCCTCGGACTCGGCCTCGCCATGCCCTTCGTCCTGATCAGCCTGACGCCCGGACTGCTGGCCCGGCTGCCGCGGCCCGGGCCATGGATGGAGCGGCTGAAGAATCTTCTGGCCTTCCCCATGTATGCGACCGCCCTGTGGCTGGCCTGGGTGTTCAGTCGCCAGACGGGCCCCGAGGCGCTGGGCCTGTTGTTCGTGGCCGGCCTCATGCTGGCGCTGGGTGTCTGGCTGATCGGCTGCGGCCAGACCGAGCGTGGCTTCGGGCGGAGAGGCGTGTTCCATCTGACCGCCGGGGTCGCAGCCCTGCTGCTGGCGGGGGCCGCGCTGATCGTTGCGGCCCGGGTTCCCGCCCCCGCCATCGGCCCGGCAGCTCCCGCGCATGTCGCCGGCCCCGCGAGCGCACCGTGGTCGGCTGCGGCGGTCGAGACGGCCCGGGCCCAGGGTCGGCCGGTGCTGGTCAATTTCACCGCCGACTGGTGCGTGACCTGCAAGATCAATGAGCGGACCTCGCTTGCCACGGCGGGCGTGAAGGCCGCGATCGAAGGATCAAACGCCGTCTATCTGGTCGGGGACTGGACCCGGCGCGACGATGCCATCACCGCCGAGCTGCTGCGCCACGGGCGGTCTGGGGTGCCGCTGTATCTGCTGTATGCACCGGGCGTCGCGGAGCCCCGGGTCTTGCCGCAGCTGCTGACCGAAGGGGTGGTGGTGGAGGCGTTGGGGGATGGGAGGCGGCAGAACTAACCGCTGATCCCTTGGCTTTCGTCATCCTCCGGCGAAGCGGCGCAGCCGCGAAGACCGGGGGATGACGACAGCAGGAAGCCCTCAACACGGCCACCCCTCAGCCGTGCCCGGCGGCAGGCCCGCGTCCTCGCGCCAGTCGTCGCGGTTGGCCTGCAGGGTCACCTCATCGAGGTAGGACAGGGGGTGCAGCCACCCTGTGTCGCTCCAGAAGGCCGCGGTCCAGCCGTGGCTGAGCGCCCAGTCCCGGTCACGGGCCGCCTGATCGGGGGGCAGGTTCTCCGCCCGCCATTCCAGCACAAAGCCGAGGTGCCAGACCGGAACCTGTTCCAGCGGCTCGCCCCGCATCGCCTCGGCCAGTTTGACCGCCAGCAGCCGCGTCTCCTCTCGCCGGTATTCGAACCCGGCCTGTTTGCGTTGGGCGTAGCGGTGCCAGCCCTCGGCCGGTTCCGGATCGGGCTCGGCGGGCGGACGCCGTTTCCAGCCTTCCGAGGCCCGGCGCCGCCAGAGATTGGCCAGGCCGACATCATATCGCTGGGCCAGGGAGGCCCCGGTCTCGCCCGCCTCCCAAGCGCGGCGGACCGCGCGCCAGGTGTCTTCGCAGCGGATTTTTCGGGCCTGTCCCTCGTACATGGGCGCAGGATCGGGGGCGGTTACGTCAGAATCGGTCGTGTTCAGACCGCACGGTCATGGGGCGGCAGCCGGATGGTTCATCACCAAGGACACGAAGGAGGTCACGAAGGGCACGAAGGAACCGGGGAGTGCGGCGACGCCGGGAGTCTGTCCCCCTGGCGTATGGACTGCGGCTTCGCCGCCTTGATCCGGTCGACACCCCGCATCGATGGAGGATCCGGCCCGATCCTCCGCTCAGACCCCTTGGTGTCCTTTGTGACCTCCTTCGTGTCCTTGGTGACGAACCAGCCGCCGTTGGCAGCGAGAGCACGGAAGGTGGGTCAGCTCAGACGAAGACGGCTCTAGACTTCAGGCTGTGGCGGGGCGGTGATGACTTCGACGTTGTCGTTGAGGAGGTAGTGCAGTTCCTCGAGGGCGAGGCGGCGTTCGGCGGGGGTGGTGGCGGCCTCGACGGCGGCAATCTTGACCGGAATGTCCTCGGCGATGCCGCGCAGGATGCATTTCAGGTCACCGTCCGTGCCGCGCTCCTTGAGGACCATGTGGCCCTGCATGTCGAGGGTGGCCAGCTCGACAGCCTGCGCACGGAGGCCGGTGAAGGCGGGACCGACAGCGAATCCGGCCTGATCCACAGCCCCGGCCTCGATCCAGCCCTGGACCACACCCTTGAGGGCACCGGAGCGGCTGACGATCTCGGCGAACAGCGGCTCCCCCGCGACGGAGACCGGCGCATCCGCCGCCGCCGGCGGCAGGGCCGCAGCCAGGGCGATATTGGGGTCGGTGAGCAGCAGGGAGACCGCCAGGGCGACGCCGCAGGACATGGCTAACCTCATATAGTTGGCCGAATCGCAGATTCGGCGTTGAACCGGCTTACGCCCGACCCGTAAACGAGGGTTTACCCTTCCGAACTCCGAGCTTGCCCGATGACCGCCCGCACCCAGGCCCTCGAGATGCTTCGCGCCGTCGCCGGCAAGGACGCCGACGGACGCATCGTCCATCAGTTCGCGGCTGACCCCGGCCGGATCGAAAGGATGGGGGTGGACGCCGCGGGCCTCTATCTGGACCTGTCGAAACAGGCCTGGAGCGCCGAGGGGTTCGAGGCCGCGCTGGACCTGGCCCGCGCCTGTGACGTCGAGGGGCGGCGCAAGGCCCTGTTCGGCGGCGAGGCGGTCAACAACACCGAGGGTCGGGCGGTGCTGCATCCGGCCCTGAGGGCGGCCGACGACGCCGATTTCCGGGCGCTCGGTGAGCCCGTCTCCGCAGAGGTCGCTGCTGCGCGCAAGGCCATGGCCCGGTTTGCGACCGACATCGGCTCGGGCGCCGAGGGCGGCGGCACCGGCCAGCCGTTCACGGCCATCGTCCATATCGGCATCGGCGGGTCGGACCTGGGACCGCGCCTGCTGTGGGACGCCCTGCGGCCGCTGGAGCCGGTCATCGACCTGAGGTTCGTGGCCAATATCGACCCGCGCGAAATGGGCGAGGCCCTGGCCGGGCTGGACCCCGAAACGACCCTGGTCGTGGTGGTGTCCAAGACCTTCACCACCCAGGAGACCCTGGCCAATGCCGAACTGGCCAAGGCCTGGCTGGCCGAGAGCCTGTCGCCCAAGCGGATGGTCCATCACCTGATCGGGGTGACGGCGGCACCGGAAAAGGCCAAGGCCTGGGGCTGTGGCCGGACGTTTGCCTTCCGCGACTGGGTCGGGGGGCGGTATTCCCTTTGGTCGGCGGTCAGCCTGTCGGTAGCGGTAGCCCTGGGGTGGGATGTGTTCGAGCGGGTGCTGAACGGTGCCCGGGCCATGGATGAGCATTTCCTCGAGGCGGATCTGGAGTGCAATGCGCCGGTGCTGCTGGCCCTGGCCCAGATCTACAATGTCGAGGGTCGCGGACGCATGGCGCGGACCGTCGCCCCCTATGCCCACGGCCTGCGCCGGCTGCCGGCCTTCCTGCAGCAGCTGGAAATGGAGTCGAACGGCAAGCGGGTGAAGCGCGACGGCTCGCCCGTCGACACCGCCACCAGCCCGATCGTCTTCGGCGAGCCGGGCACCAACGGCCAGCACGCCTTCTTCCAGCAGATTCATCAGGGACCGATGGTGGTTCCGGCGGAATTCATCGTCGTTGGCCACACCACCGACGCCGCCATGGATGCGCGCGAGGGCGATGCGCCCCTGTGGTCCAACGCCCTGGCCCAGGCCCAGGCGCTGATGGTGGGCAAGACCGGGGCCGAGGCCCGGGCCGAGCTGATCGCGGCGGGCGCCGACGCCGCCGAGGCCGACCGTCTGGCCCCGCACAAGACCTTCCCGGGCGACCGGCCCTCGACGACGATCCTGATGGACGCCCTGTCGCCCGAGGCCGTCGGGGCCTTGATCGCCCTCTATGAGCACAAGACCTTCGTCGAGGGGGTGATCCAGGACATCAACAGCTTCGACCAGTGGGGCGTGGAACTGGGCAAGGCGCTGGCGAAGGCGGTTCTGGCCGATGTCGCGGCGGGGGAACCATCCGCCGGCCTGGACCCGTCGACGGCGGAGCTGATGAAGCGGCTGATGGTCTAGGCGCGGAGCGGGAAGCGGAACGAACGCTACCACCTGACCCTGTCCGGAGGTTCACCGGCGGTTTCACCGCCATCGCGAGGGCACCGTTCTCTCGTCCGTTGACGTTTCTATCAGAATTTTGTGGCCCACTCTTTTGGAGCAATGGTCCCCGGTAGTGCGAGCTTATGATAAATCCTTGCCTCAGATGCACGGTGGACCAGAACTGCTGTCGGGACCTGCATGGGCTTCTTTTGAATGAAGCCGAGTATCAACGCCATTTCGCAGGACGGTCAGACCATCTGTCGATCGCGCGAGCCGGTCGCGTTTATCGATTGTCTTCAAATGGACAGGGGCCCTGCCCGAATTGGGACATGGGGTGCACGATCCATGCCGATCGGCCCATGGATTGTGCGCTTTACCCCTATACGATCGGGAACATCTTCGAGGAAAAAGGGAAGGTCTACGCGACCTATCACAGCCGCACGGAATGTCCTCTGAGCGCAGAGATCATTCAGCCCAGACAGCAAGCTGAACAGCTGATCCGCGACTTCCTGAAGC
>CANMXH010000156.1 GCA_947501315.1 Caulobacteraceae bacterium
ACCGGATCCAGACCCAGTTTCTCGGCCAGGCCGATCGCCTCGCAGGTGCCCAGCATGGTGATGCCGAGGATCATGTTGTTGCAGATCTTGGCCGCCTGCCCTGCCCCATGGTCGCCGGCCCGGAAGGTGGCCCGGCTCATCGGCTCCAGCGCCGCCTCGATGCGGGCAAAGTCGGGCTCGTCGCAGCCGACCATGAAGGCCAGGGTCCCGGCGTCCGCCGCCATCGTCCCGCCCGACACCGGCGCATCGGCGAAGGCATAGCCGGCGTCCCTGGCCAGCCCGGCGACCCTGCGAGCGGTGTCGACATCGATGGTCGAACAATCGAGCAGCAGGGCCGAGGTCGGGGCCACGCCGATGATCTGTTCCGAACAGACTTTCAGCACATGCGGGCCCGCCGGCAGCATGGTGATGACGACGTCCGCGTCCCTGACCGCCTCGGCGACCGATCCGACCGGCGTACAGCCGGCCGCGGCGGCACGGTCGAGGGCGTCCCGGGACAGGTCGAAGGCAGCCACGGCATGACCGGCCTTCGCCTGATTGGCCGCCATGCCCCCGCCCATGTTGCCGAGGCCGATGAAGGCGATCCTGTAGGTCATGGCGTCCGCTCCCTGTTGGTTTTCGGGAGGGTTAGCCGGTCGCCCGCCCGGTCGCCAGCGGTGCCGGGCAGTTTTTCGATCAGGCCGGCTTCCTGAAGCGCAGCATGAACTGGCTGGTGCGGCCCCGGATGGTCCCGTCTAAGACATTGGCTGTCCGGGGATCGGCGGCGTTGGCGAGCAGATCACTCTCGCCGTCCAGCACAAAGCCGGCCGCCAGAACCTCACGCTTGACCGCCTCGATGTCGATCCGGTGCACGGTGTTCGCCGCCGTCAGGGGCGATCCCGCGACCGCATGATGATCGATGATGACATACAGACCGCCCGGCTTCAGGGCCTCAAACACAGCCGCATTGACCCGCGCGGCGGTGTCGGCCGGAGCCATGCTCAGATGCAGGTCGTGGTAGTTCTGGGCGGTGAAGACCAGGTCCAGCCCGGCAGGGAAGTCCGGCGCAGCGATCGGCGAGCGGATCGCATCGACATTGGCCAGGGCGTCAGCTGCGGTCAGGCTGTCCCCATAGCTGGCCTGGAAGGCGATGAATTCCGCCGGCTGCCAGGCGATGACACGCCCCCGGGAGCCTACGGCGGCGGAGAAGACGCGGGTGAAATAGCCACCGCCGATGATCATGTCGGCGATCTTCTGGCCCGGCCGGACCCCGGCGAAGGCCAGGGTCTCGGCGGTATGACGCCCGGCATCCCGGGCCCGATCGTCAGCGGTCCGGATCGGGTCCGCAAGGACCTCGGCATAGTCGGCCGCGGCGAGCGCCGTCGGGGCACCCATGCCGCCCATACAGCCCGTGGACGACAGGCTCATCACCGCCACAGCGGCCAGAATCAGGGAACGGCGCATGACGGATTCTCCCATGGCGCCGCACGGGCGCTGTCGGTTCAGACCAGGCCGAACGGCGTTCGGCGTCAGCCGGGTCTGCGGAACCGATAGACGAACCGGTCCGTGCGGCCGCGGATACTGGCATCAAAGACACTCAGACTATGGTCGTCCGCCGGGACGCGCACCGCAGAGGTCTCGCCGTCGAAGATAAAGCCTGCAGCCTCGACCTGACGTCGCAGCTCCGCCGCCTCGATCCGGTGCAGCGTACCCGCCACGCTGATCCCTGCGCCGTCCGCCGCCTGGTGATCCAGGATGACATAGAGGCCGCCGGGCTTCAGGGCCGCGAACACCGCCGCATTCATCGCCGCCACATCGACGCCGAACCGGGGAATAACGAAATCGTGGTATTCCTCGCCCATGAAGACGACGTCCAGCGGTCGATCGAACGCCATCTCCTCGAGCTTGCCGGTCAGCCGGACGACGTTCGGATAATCGGCCGCCAGGGCGTCACCAAAGGCGTTCTCGCGGGCAGCCGTCTGGTTGGGCACGAAGGCATAGGCCCGGCCCTGCTCGCCGACCATCGCCGAGAACAGCCGGCTGAAGAAGCCTTCCTCAGGCCGGATGTCCGCAACCGCCATGCCCGGGCGCAGTCCTGTGAACTCCAGCATGGCACGGGTCTGGCGCAGGTCATCACGCGCCCGGTCCGCCTCGGGTCGGCGGGCGTCGGCCATAGCGGCACCGGCCAGATCAGCAGCCGGCGGTACGGCCTGTGGGACAAGGGCTTCCGCCGAGGCGGGTGCCGCTGTCGCTGAAAACCCGGCCGCCAGCACACCGACCGCGCCCAGACCCGCCATCAAGATCGACCGCATGGACTTCCTCCTCCTGTTTCGAAGCAGCTACGCCCCGGAACCGCCGGCGACGCAAGCGCTCAGTCCAGCGGGGTCCATTCCTGTCCCGCCGGCAGGGGCGCGAACAGGCGGTCTAGATCGGCCTCACTGACGCCCGACAGCTCTGCGGGCGACCAGTTCGGCGCATTGTCCTTGTCCACCACCACGGCGCGGACACCTTCCTGGAAATCGTGGGTGCGGACCACCCGGCCGCCGAGCGCGTACTCCAGGGCCATGTTCGCGGCGAAGGACGGCATGGCCGCCCCGAGGCGCAACTGGCGCAGGGTGACCTTGAGCGACTGCGGCGACTTGGTCTTCAGGGCCGCCAGCTGCGCCGCCGCCCAGTCCGAGCCATCGGCCTCAAGCGCAGCGAAGATTTCCTCGACCGTGTCGAAGGCGAACAGACGGTCGATCGCGGCCAGATGCGCCTCGACGGGGGCCTCGCCCGGGTCGGCTTCGAGGCCGTCTGCGACATCGATCGGATAGGCCGGGTCAGCCGCGAGGATGAAGCGGAAGGCCTCCAGCGCGTCCGCCGGCAGATAGTGGGTATGGATGCCGAGGAAGACGGTGTCTGCCGCCTTCAGTCGCGCCCCGGTCAGGGCCAGCCAGACGCCGGTCTGCCCCGGCAGGCGCGGCAGGAACCAGCCGCCGCCGACATCGGGGAACAGGCCGATTCCGGTCTCGGGCATGGCATAGGTGGTGCGTTCTGTCGCGATGCGGACGTCCGCCGGTTCGCTGATCCCCACGCCGCCGCCCATGACGATGCCGTCCACGATCGCCGTGATCGGTTTGGGATAGTCGAACATCAGATGGTTCAGCCGGTACTCGACCATGAAGAAGGCCTTGGCCTCCGACGCATCCCCTGCCCCGCTCTCGGCGATCATGCGGATGTCACCGCCCGCGCAGAAGCCGCGCTCACCGGCGTGGTCGATCAGCACGGACCTGACCGCATCATCAGACCGCCAGGCCAGCAGGGCCTCGATCATCGCCTCGCACATGGCGCGGTTCAGCGCATGCAGCGCCTTGGGCCGGTTCAGGGTGATGTGGCCGACGCCGGATTCGACGCGGGTCAGAACTTCGGATTCACTCATGGCACCGCTCGTAAGGGCCGGACGCTACTGCCGCAACATTTCCCGCGCCGTGATCACCCGCATGATCTCATTGGTCCCCTCGAGGATCCGGTGCACCCGCAGGTCACGCACGATCCGCTCCAGCGGATAGTCCTTCAGATAGCCGTAGCCGCCGTGCAGCTGCAGGGCCTCGTCGGCGATCTGGAAACAGGCGTCCGTGGTCATCCGCTTGGCCATGGCGCACCATTTGGTCTTCTCGGGATGTTTGGTGTCGATGGCCCAGGCCCCGCGCAGGACCATCAGTCGGCAGGCCTCCAGCTGTGTCGCCATATCGGCCAGCTTGAACTGGGTATTCTGGAAATCCGCCAGGGATTTGCCGAACTGTTTGCGCGTCGTGACATAGGCCTGGGTCGTCTCCAGCGCGAGGCGGGCCCCGCCCAGCGAACAGGCGGCGATATTCAGCCGGCCGCCGTCCAGACCCATCATGGCGTAGCGGAAGCCGTCGCCTTCCTTGCCCAGCAGATTGGCCGCCGGGATGCGGCAGTCGTCGAAGGCGACAATGGCCGTGGGCTGGCTGTTCCAGCCCATCTTCTTCTCCTGGGCCCCGAAGCTCAGGCCCGGCGCATCCTTCTCGACCACGAAGGTCGAGATGCCCTTGGGCCCGTCTGCGCCGGTGCGGGCCATGACCACATAGACGTCCGACGTGCCCGCGCCCGAGATGAAGGCCTTGGAGCCGTTCAGCACCCAGTGGTCCCCGTCCCGCTTCGCCGTGGTCCGCAGGCCCGCCGCATCCGAGCCCGAACCAGGCTCGGTCAGACAGTAGCTGGCGATCAGCTCCATGGTCGTCAGCCGCGGCACATAGCGGCCGCGCAGATCGTCGGAGCCGAAACTGTCGATCATCCAGGTCGCCATATTGTGGATCGAGATGAAGGCCGCTGTGGAGACGTCGCCGCGCGACAGTTCCTCGAAGATCAGCGCCGCCTCGACCCGGCCCAGCGCCATGCCGCCGTGCTCCTCAGCCGTGTAGATGCCGCTGAAGCCCATCTCGGCCGCCAGACGCATCACATCGACCGGGAAATGTTTGGTCTCGTCCCATTCGGCGCTGTGCGGGGCCAGTTCGGCCTCGGCGAACTGCCGGGCCGCGTCCTGGATGGCGCGCTGGTCGTCGTTGAGGGCGAAGTCCATGGGGCAGTCCTGTGCGAGGTCGATCGCGCGCTTCTAGCCATGCTTGCCGCTCCCGTCATCCCAACCCTTTCGTCATCCTCCGGCGAGCGCAGCGAGACCGGGGGACCCAGCGGCGCGCGAAAGCGCGACACTGTCGCGGACACCCTGCCTGTACAGATCGCCTTCGGCACCGCTGGGTCCCCCGGTCTGCGCCGCGAAGGCGCGGCTTGCCGGAGGATGACGAAAGGAGTGTGGGGTGCGATAAGCCGCCTTCATGACCCAGCCGTTCGCCCCCGCCGCCTTTCCCTACGCCCGCCCTCGCCGCCTGCGTTCATCGCCCTGGGTGCGCCGGCTGGTCGCCGAGACGGTCCTCACCCCCGCCGATCTGGTCTGGCCGCTGATCGTCCACGACGGTGCCGAGGACCGCGTCCCTGTCGCCTCCATGCCCGGCGTCTTCCGCCTGTCACCCCGGGCCGCCGCCGCCGCCGCTGTCGAGGCCCGCGACCTCGGCATCCCCGCCGTGGCCCTGTTTCCCAATGTCGACGGTGCCATCAAGGACGCCATCGGCACCGGCGCGACCGACCCCGACGGCCTGATCCCGGACTGTATCAAGGCGATCAAGGACGCCGCCCCGGAGATCGGCGTCATGACGGATGTGGCGCTGGACTGCTACACCGACCACGGCCACGACGGCGTGGTCGAGAACGGCCGCATCCTCAATGACGCCAGCCTCGAGCGGCTGGCCGAACAGGCCTTCATCCATGCCCATGCCGGGGCCGATGTGGTCGCCCCCTCGGACAT